>JAFAHI010000615.1 GCA_019237325.1 Verrucomicrobiota bacterium
TTTGGTCGCCCGCGCCAACCAGCGCACAAACGGGACAAAAGCCGAGGCCGGGGTGGCACGTGAGCACCACAAATCTGGCAAGTCGATGTGACTTCTGCTTTCACCGACGCAAGTCCCTCATAGAGGGCAGCTTCGCTGATTATAACTCCTAGCTGCTGACAGTCCATTGGTTCATGGCCGGAACGCCGTGAACGGACCTCAAATCAGCCTCGCGCAGAGGACGCAAAGGACGCAGCGTTTTGTGATTGCGTTCAATCCCGCGGCCACGCGATGCAATTCGGAGAAGACGCTTGTCACGTCTCTTCTGTGAGTCAGCGCCTGCGAGCACAGCTTGCCCGACGTAGCCTCCTGGAGCCTAAGCGACAGGGCGAAGTCGGGAGCACGAGCACGAGCACGAGCACGAACGCCAAACGCCAAACGCCAAACGCCAAACGCCCATCCGCCTTTGCGCGCTACCCAACACGTGGTCTAACTTGTGTGCGTCATGAAGCCGCTACTCGACTATCACGCAGAGGAAAAGCTGGATAAAACCTTGGTTACGCTGGGTGCGCTAGTCGCAGGAGGATACCTGCTGTCTCGATTTCTGAACTATCATCCTCGGCCGGTGGAGAACATGCAGGCTCATAATTGCGGCGGCGCTCCAGTACTCTCGCCGGGGCAGGCCATTAAAGTGATTACCTATAATGCCCAGTTCTTTGCCGGTACTCGCTATAATTTCTTTTATGACGGCGGTCCGGATACGTTGGTTGATCCGGAAGACGTATATTCTACCATTAGCCTCTTCGCGAAATTCATCGCAGAGGAGCGTCCCGACTTTGTGTTATTGCAAGAGGTGGATTCCGGCGCCCGGAGAACGGCTGGCCTCGATGAAGTTAGCTTGTTAAGAGAAGCGCTCCCACTCGACCTGCGGAACTATGTTACCGCAGATTATTGGCGTTCGAGGTTTGTGCCGCATCCCAAGATCTGGGGACCGGCCGGCACTAAGCTCGTGATCTTCTCAAAATACCGTTTGGGCGCGGCGCGTAGATATCGTTTACCCCTGCGGCCGGGTAATCCGATCGCAAACGACTTCGATCTAAAACGCGCCATTCTAGCAGTGGAAGTGCCGCGTCGCGACGGCGGAGCGCTAGCCATGCTGAACACCCATTTAGATGCTTTCCCAAATGGCACTGACATTATGGACCGCCAAATGAACAAAGTTCATCGCTTCCTTGCACACTTGGATGACCAAAATCAGCCGTGGATCATCGGAGGCGATTTTAATCTGTTGCCGCCCGGGCAACGCGCCCGCCTGCCGGTGGGGACTCGAGGGACCTATGGTGAGCCCTCGGCCATCACTCAAATCTATCGCAATTACCAAGGTGTACCCACCGTTCATGATGCTACCGCCAGAGCGATGGATCAGTTCTTCACCTACACCGTGCGTTCGGAATCCAAACGGATTCCTGCCCGCACACTCGATTATCTTTTTACAGCTCCCTCCGTTACGGTCGAGAAATACGAGGTCCGGCAAGATGGGATGTTGGACCTTTCCGATCACTTGCCGGTAGTGGCTGAGTTTAGGTTGCCGGGCTAGGGGCGAAACTGTCGAAAAAACTAAGGTTAGGTGGGCTTGGCAGTCCGTTTACCGTTTCGGTTATGCACTAACGGAGAAGGCCGGCTATACAGGAGCTGCTGAATTGGCAAAGGCGTAATACATCGCCGTGAACGGCCAGAAACTATCTTCGGGAGCAGAACGAAAGCTTGCCTGGTTCTGACAAGATCTGGGTCCGTTTGGTGTCGTAACAACGGCAAGCCCGCGGGCCCATCAGAAGTTTGCGATGCGGAAAGGCAACTTTGCTTGACAGGCGCTTTCCGTTTTGAAACAAAATGGATCAACTCATTCGATCCTATGGACGTACTCACTTTTCTGAGGAGCAGGTCGCACCGGGAATACGTCAGGCCGGTGGTGCTAATAGTCCTCCCAGTAATCTTAACGATCCTTTCGCCGCTGCGGGCGCAGGCGTCGCCGTCAGAGCAAGATCTCGGCGCGACAGACGGAACTCAGATTGTCACGGCATCCGTGGTGCTCAATGTTCGAAACTTGGACGCCCTGGAGTCTTACGTGGCCTCTACGCAGGACCGAAATTCGCGCTTCTATCATCAATTCCTGTCAGTGCCGGAGTTCGTCCGTAACTTTGCGCCCGATTCCGCGCAGGTCGCCGCCGTTACGCAATATCTCAATTCGTTCGGCATAGAGGCGACAGAGGTCTATGCCGACAATCTGCTCATCGCTGCGAGTGGGTCTGTGGATGCTTTCAACAAAGCATTTGCTTTAAGTATCCACGATTTCTCGAAGGCCGGAGAACGGTTCCATCGTCCACTCCAGGAGGCAACGATCCCTGCTTCATTGAAAGACGCTCTCCTGGCAATAGTCGGACCGAGCGACGAGCCTCGATTTGTCTCCCACGCGGTCAATCTGAACGATTTTGTCGGATCGACGCCCGTAAACCCTAACCTGGTACAGCCTTCTAAAACCCTGGGCGCAACGGGCACCCCAGGGGAATACACGGTGCTCGACTTCGCGAACCTCTACGACGTTAATCCTCTTTACAATATCGGCATCAACGGCAGCGGGCAAACCATCGGGATTGCTACCCTGGCCGCTTTTCATCCTTCCGATGCATATTATTACTGGAACCTGGTCGGACTCAAGGTCAGCCAACACCGTATTAAGGTAGTGAAAGTTGACGGTGGCGGCACGCTTAACGCTAGCGGATCTCCCGAAACCTCACTCGATGTAGAGCAATCGGGCGGTGTAGCCCCGGGCGCTAATATCATCGTTTACGACGCGCCGAACACTACTGCAGCGTTTATCGACCTCTTCTACAAAGCTGCTTCGGACAACCTGGTGGACAGCCTCTCGGCGAGTTGGGGAGAAGCCGAAATCTACTTCTTCGCGGCGCTGAATAGAGGCGTAGACCATACTGGACAGTTGCGTGGGTTTCACCAGGCGTTCCTGGAACTGGCGGCGCAAGGCATCTCAACCTTTACCTCTGCCGCGGATGAGGGTGCCTACTGTGCAAACCCCAAATACAATGAAGGTTACGGTAGACAGATCGACAACGTGCTCAGCGTCGACAGTCCCGCGTCCGATCCAGCCATCACTGCGGCCGGCGGCACGACACTTCCCATTACGTACACGACGGAGACGCTCGACACCCTATTTAAAATTAAGCTCCCAGCTAACACTCCGTCGTTGGTCGTTTCGACTCAGCGAGTCTGGGGGCAGGACTATCTTCAGGACTATCTGGTTAAATACGTTGGGAAGAAATTCGAGAACTATTTCTTTCCTAGCGGCGGCGGCGGCGGCGTCAGTATTTTCTGGTCGTTACCGGCGTATCAAAACGGAACATCTGGCATTCGCCAGAGTGAGCCCGGCCAACGCGTAGTCCACAAGGGCAAGGATCTGCTTAATTTACCCGCTAATTTCTCCGGTCGGAACCTACCGGATGTCGCTCTGAACGCCGATCCTCTTTCAGGCTATATCCTCGTTTCGAGTGTGTTGAAAAAAACCTACGGCTATGTTTCCGATCTCTGGGGTGGCACGAGTTTTGTAGCGCCGCAGCTCAACGGCGTCAGCGCTTTGATCTCGCAGTGGACTGGACAAAAGCGGCTCGGCTTGTGGAATCCAACGCTTTATCTCCTGCAACAATCCTACGGCTACGGCCAGGGTTCACCTTTTGTCGACATTACCACCGGCGATAACTGGTACTACTATGGCGTCCCCGGTTACGAACCAGCAGCCGGCATAGGTGCGCTGGACGTCACAGAACTAGCTAATTCGTTTTAACTGCCTGAAGCGCGGCGGTTGCACGTCCTGGAGGATCAAGACAGCTGCCTGGTTAGTTACCATGTAGTACAACCGCTCGCGACAGGATTCGAACGAGTGATCTCTTAGTAACCGTCGGCGGCCCGGTTGGTCTGGCTCGGTCTCGCGGTCCTCGCTTTGGTTCACTTGCTGAACGAAAAGCTTTGACATGCTGCCGAAGATTTTGCTTCAAATACGCCGCACGGCGTAGCTGGGGTTTTATCTAATTTCCCCTTTCTCTACCCGAGTCAACGCAATGAATGCAAAACTTACTCCATCATGGAGATCCCATGATCTCTTAATAACTTCGCCGGCGAAACGGTTGCTCTGGCTCTGTCTTGCCGCGACGTGTTACCTAGGGACAGCTCTCCGAGCTTCCTGCGAACTACCGGCTACAGCAGCAAATCTCGATTGCTGGCTGTTAACTTTGTCTCAGCATGCCAGTCTATCCATGCCAAACGCCGATGTTGCCGGGTCGCACGGCCAAATTGCAAAGGTAGCCGATGCAGACAAAGCACTCATCCGTGGCCGATTCGACGCTCAGGACCGCGTCCTAGTCCACGTGATGCTCGACGGACGAAGCTCCATTGCCGAGGTTGCGGCAAAGATCGAGTCCTTGCAGGGCAAGGTATTGGATCGCATCCCAAGTTTTCATCATGGAATTTTTGCTGCTTATATTCCGACAGACGAACTCAAGAACGCATCGACGATTAAGGGAGTCCGAGCGTTGACTATGGAAGCTCCTCCCATCGCCCGCGGTACGTTCTCTTCCCAATCGAGCGCGATCCTCCAAACGGACGTGCTCAACAATCAAGGTCTCAATGGAGACGGGATTACTGTTGGCGTCCTTTCCGATAGCTTTAACACTGCCCAGTATAACACCCAAAGTCCTCCGGCCACGACCGCTCCCCAAGATGAGGCAGCGGGTTACCTGCCGTTGGTTAACGTTCTCCAGGACTCTGGTGGTCCGGGTAATCCCGGTACTGATGAAGGCCGGGCGATTTGCCAAATCGTGTACGCCGAGGCGCCGCATGTTAATGAGGCGTTTGCCACTGCAAACATTAGCGAGATTGGGTTCGCAAATAATATCGTTGCACTCAGGACTCAAGCGGGATGCAGCGTCATCGATGACGATGTCGGTTATTCTGACGAACCGGTTTTTTCCGACGGTTACGTCGCCCAAGCGGTCAATACGGTGGTCACCAGTACCTCGATACCGGGCAAACCAGCTATTTATACGTCCTCGGCTGGTAACGAAGGAAACAATGGCTATCGAAGTAGCTATCGGAATCTCAGCGACGCCGCGGTACGCGCCGGAAATCATGGCAACCTGAACTTGACCAACGTCCCGTCTGCTCTGACGGCCGGCGGTTGGCACAATTGGAATCCGAATGGCGGATTCGAGCCATCGACCGCGGTCATGGCGCCCGGACCGACCTCTTTTACTTACATGTTTTTCTTTCAGTGGGATGATCCATTCTTTGAGGACCATGGCATTACCACCAATTATAACTTGCTGGTATTCGATGCCGATGGGAACTATCACCCCGAGCTGAGCGGCACGAGCAACGCTTTTGTAACCACAGAAGCTTATCAGCAAACTGGTAACTTGACCCTGGGCACGACTTACCAAATCGCGATTACCGAATCGGCGCAAACGGATCCGTTAGCTCCGCCACCTCCTGCGACTCGCCAGCTTGCCCTCCTAGATTTCCTGGACGGCGCGAGCCAGCTGTACGGCAAATACTTTCAACCGGCACCTTTAACGCTTCCTAACATCTTCGGGCACCCGGCTGCTGCATCTGCCATTGCCGTCGCCGCGTATGCGTTTAACTGGAGACCGTCGCTGCCTTACCTGCCGCAGCTGGATAACTTCACATCGCCTGGTCCTTCAATCATTTATTTCGATCAAAACAATAATAGGCTAGCTACGCCGGAAACTCGCTTGAAACCTGAGGTGGCTGGCCTGGATGGTGTCCTTACCACTTTTTTTGGCGCACCATACTACAACTATCCTTTCGCTTTCTTTGGTACTAGTGCGGCTGGACCCACTGTTGCCGGTGTGGTTGCGCTGATGTTGCAAGAGGGCGGAGGGCCAGGTTCCCTTAGTCTGGACACCGTGCGAACTGCCTTGGAGAACAGCGCCGGGCCCAGAAATGCTAACCCTGAGGTGACCCAAGCAATCGGCTCGGTTAGCGGCGGTAATGTGGCGGTTACCGCACTGGCTCAATCTTATTTCGGACCGACTTACCTCACGGTGAATTACTTTGGTCCGGCCGGCCAATCCATTGATACCTTAACCATTGACGGGTCAAAACCCGGTCTGACATATAACACCAAGGAATTCGTTTTAGGACCGACCATCGGGAAGATAACTTCTACGGATGTCGCCGTCGTAAAGCCGTCCAAAGCAACCCCGAAGTTTACCTTGAAATTCACGAAAGGGGTATTTACCTCGGGTACTGCCATCAGCTTTACGGTCCCTCAAGATGTGGCTGGGAAGTTTCCGGGTTTCACCCAGAACGAGTTCGGAATTGGCTGTGAGTCCGAAGACCTAGTCTACGGCGGCACCTTTACGGCGACCTTCTCCGGTACAACTGGCAAAACGGTAACTGCTTCGTTTGTACTTGGTGATGTTGGTAACCCGCCGGTCACAGGCTATAGTCCGGTGGACGGCTTTGGTTTGATCAACGCGGTTGCCGCGGTGCAAGCCATTACCCCGCCAACGAGCAAGCCCGCGACCGAAACTCAGGTTTCTTCAAAGTAGAGGCGGCGATTCTGCCTCAAACGGCAGATAAAGTTTGGCCCAGAGCCGATAGCATTTTCGGCTCTGGGCTCTTTTGTCCGAGAGGAACACAGAGCGGCTTACTGCCCGAAATACACGCAAGCTCCACAAAGCGTTAAAGCCCTAACCAAAGACTGGGAATCTCACGCAAGGGCGCAAAGGCGGAAAAAAATTTCACAGCACGGCCGCAAAGGCCACAAAGAGGGATTTTCTCTTTCGGATCTTTCCGGCGGCCGTACAAGAACTCCTCCCGATCCACCAGGCCCAACTGATGAGTTACATGAAACTCCTCAAGAAACCGCTCGGCCTTTTATTCAATTTCCACGAACTCGTTTTAAGGAACGGAATCCGCCGGTTGGTGCTTAAGGAGGCTCTGTAGGCCCGGCCAAACAAAAGAAAAGGGTACAAAAACGCACAGTGGTACCCAAGAGCTGGCCCCAAAATCCTCCCCCTTTGTGGCCTTTGCGACCTCGCTGTGAAATTGATTCCTCCTAAAATCTTTGACAACTCGCTGCCCCTTCTGATTGAACGGGTCGAGCTCCAGATAGCTCTTTTAGGACATCCGATGAGAAATCTCATGAAGTCTAATTGCAAAGCGATTGTCTGTTTCAGCTTCTTGTTTGTCTCCGCTGCCTTTTGTGCTGAACCAGCTCAGAATCTCGATTCTGCGTTATCACTCCTGTCCGAGCGCTCTAACTCGGCGATGCCGGAAGCCAGCTCCACAGGTGTGCATTCCCAAATTGCGAAGGTCAGCGACACGGATAAAGAGTTAATTGGTGGCCGGTTCGATGATCAGGATCGAGTACTGGTCCATGTATTACTCGACGGACGCAGTTCTTTGGACCAGGTGGCGCAGCAGGTCGAATCTTTGCAGGGGGTAATTCTTGGTCGTAACGCGACCTAT
>JAFAHI010000150.1 GCA_019237325.1 Verrucomicrobiota bacterium
ACGCCACACCTCGTCACCAGAACGGGATCCCTCCAACAATCTAAGATAGAGCGAGATCAAGCGACGAGCGTTTTCCCGATCCTCGTCCAGAAGTTCGACTCGGAAATACCGCAGGCCGGCTCTTTGCAAGCCAACAAAATATTGAGCGCCGGTTTGCGCGCGAGCGTTGAAAACTGTATTCCGGCAACCGACGTCCGCTTTCACTAAGTGAGTCAGACCGACCCGATCCCGCACTTCGACCCGGTGGCGGTCACACGGCCGGCCGCAGTTGGTATAATCAGTTCCGTTCGATAAAAAGGCCGCAAACACACAGTGCTCCATGTGAAACATGGGCATATGCTGGTGCAGAGTAAGTTCGTATCGATCGCTCGGGGAGTAAGCTAACAGCGCCAGGATTTGCTCAAAAGTGAGGTCGTAGGAGACAGTTAAACGATCCAAACCCTGCTCCACTAAGAATGCAGCGGCTAATGGATTTGCCACGTTCAGGGAAAAGTCTCCGCGCAGGCGCAGACCTTTTCCCCTAAAATGGGCGATTGCGCCAAGGTTACGGATCAGCACTCCGGCCGGTCGAGCATTCTCGATCAAGCGGAAAAAACCTTGCTCGCCAGGCTTCTGTATTCTTGGAGTTGCTAGAAATAACTCCGCAGACGACGCGACCATTTCAACTGCCTCGGGGTAGCGGCGGATGTCCTCAAAATCGACATAGATCGAGCGCACACCCAGCGAGAGTGCGGCGTCAAGCTGAGGCATGGATCTACACAACACCATCAATTCAGGTTGTGCTATCGCAGCTTCTTCGGCTGAGCGAAGCGGCCATTCGATTTTTGTCGATGCACGCGAATACGTAGCGATCGGACCTTCCTGACCAAGCTCAAGAATTTTTGCCTCCAAGGCTTCGATAGCTTCGCGGCGTAATTGGTTAACGGCGCTTGCCGTCATGAATAGCCCTCCATCGAGAGCGATCTCAACTTTCTCTGGATGAAACCGCGTCCCGCCCAATCGGCTTAAGAGCTCTCTTACACCCGCCTCTGTTAACGGAGCGGATCGCGCCGGCTGCAACACCCGGCTGGATTCGGCCTCGATCGTAACATCGCCGCAAGCGACCTTCAGTCTCATTGGCAAACCAGATTGGCCGCTCGCGATCATCGACACCGGCAACGTCGACTTTTGCAGGTCACGAGCGAAGGTTTGCCGAAGCGCCTTGTTGAGTGCCGGATCGTCAGTTTTCCAAACTCGATCCCCTACCGTCACCCTGGAAAAATTAATCTCATTATTGCCGAAGAAGAACCTGGCGCCGTCCACCTCGTAAACTCGGCCCCCCTCTTCTTGCTCGGTGTCACCGCCGTTAACGAAGACCAATCCGTCGCCTCGCCGGATCGGGATCCGCGACAAAATCTCGATAAAGTTCTTTCCCACCAGGGAAACCTCACCAACGTAAGCTCCTCGCTTCTTCCCGAACCGGCCGTCAACCAGTCGCTGATGATTTACTCCGTGTAACCAGCCGGAATAAAGTCCACGCGAAAAAGTCATCTCCAGCGCATATCGATCGCTTGCGGATGTCACGGAATCCTCAATTCCCGGC
The DNA here is from genome assembly GCA_019237325.1 of Verrucomicrobiota bacterium. Taxonomy (GTDB): domain Bacteria; phylum Verrucomicrobiota; class Verrucomicrobiia; order Chthoniobacterales; family JAFAMB01; genus JAFAVN01. The sequence continues at coordinate 1,583 of JAFAHI010000150.1, forward strand.
GATGACGGCGTTCTCGGCGTTTTCGTAGCCAAAGCGCCGTCAATGGCCTTCCGGTAGACCCTTGTAACCGCAGCCACATATTCCGGGGTCTTGAGCCGTCCCTCGATCTTGAAAGCACGAATACCCAGGCTGACTAACTGCGGAATCTCATCTAATCCGGCCAGATCTTGGGGTGACAAAAGATAGCGTCGATCGCCGAGCTCGTGTTTCTGGCCGTCGACCATCAAGTCGTAAGGCAGACGGCAAGCTTGCGCGCATTCCCCGCGGTTAGCGCTCCGTTGTCCGAGTGATTCACTGGTTAGACATTGACCGGAATAAGCCACGCAAAGAGCCCCGTGAACAAACGTCTCGATCGGTACATCCACGGCCTTAAACCGGTCTAGTTCGCGGAGCGATAATTCCCGGGCCACTACGGCTCTCGCAATTCCTGATTGCCGCATCAACTCGAGACCTTCCGGTGAGGTGATGGTCATCTGAGTCGAAGCATGAAGTTCGAGCTGCGGGACCAGATGTTGAGCAAGGCGGACCAGCCCAAGATCTTGTACAATGATCGCGTCAGCTCCGGCAGCGGCAATCGCTTCTAGCTGCGCGGCAGCCTCCGTGAGTTCATCCGTGAAAATAAGCGTATTAAAGGTAATATAACCGCGCACATTCCGCTCGTGGAGGTATTCCATTACCGCCGGCAGTTCCTCTAAAGTGAAGTTATGTGCACGCAACCGGGCATTGAACTTGGGCAACCCGAAATAGACCGCGTTCGCGCCGTTGGCTACAGCAGCACGAAGACACTCCCAGTCACCCGCTGGGCTCAATAATTCCGGGGCCGACATACCAGGTACGCTAATCTGCGCCGCTTATTGCGCAAATCGCGGGCGGGACCGGACTTTGGTGGGGCGAGGCTCCCGAACGAGTCAGGAGTTTTCGCAGAGCCCACGACAATCTGATATTGCTGATTCCGTAGACCGGTGAACTGCCGAGCCGTTGCCCCATAATATGCCACCTGCTAAGCTAGGATCCAACTCAGAGACACCCGGTTAGCATGGCTTGCGCTGGGCCAACGGCTCGGCGAGCGAATCGACCCTGTACGTGAAAACCGCGGCACAAGCCCCGGGCCTTTGTGACAATCAATCGAACGTTCAGGAGCCTCGCCCCACCAAACTTCTCACCCCTCACCTTCGAAGCTTCACCTCACCGCTACCGTTCTCCGAAATTGCCGCGGTGAAACACCTAATTTCTTCTTAAACAACGCGCTCAGATACTCGACTCCGGAAAATCCCAGCTGCCGGGCGATGTCGGCAATCGATAAATCCGTTGTCGTGAGAAGCTCTTTTACCCTCTCGATGCGCAAGCGCAGAATCTCTTCATACGGTGACCGGCCCAAGAGCTTCTGGAACCTGCGTTCCAGTACGGTTCGCGACATCGCCACTGTTCTCAGCACATCTTCAACCCCGATACCATCACAGGCGTGGTCACGGATAAATCTCAATGCGTTGGCGATTTGCTTATCTTGAACCACGATCCGGTCAGTCGAACGCCTGGCACAAACACCGATCGGTTCAACGTACTTGATTGATGGGAGCATACTGGCCCCATTCATGAGCTGATCGAGGACCTTGGCTGCTTCGTAACCGGCTCTGCGTGAATTCGGAATCACGCTAGAAAGCGGTGGATCGCACAACTCACAAAGCAGCT
>JAFAHI010000273.1 GCA_019237325.1 Verrucomicrobiota bacterium
TCGCGGAAAAGCTTGCGAGCGTCCGGTTCCCATGTCCACCAGAGGTTGCGGGCGATCTCGTCGAGCGGTTCAAGCGCTGCTGGTAAGCGCGGCGACACGTTGAAGCTCTTAATAGGATGCATAAATCTCTTTTCTTCATCGGGCGTAATTGTCCGATGCGACTCGGTACATCAACGCCCACGGTGCCTTAAGGCAAGCACGAAAAATGCCTGAACTTCGCCCATCGTCAAAATCCGCGGTCTATGCCTGGAAGCTAGACTTCGGTCGCCACTCCGGTCGTACTCGTCCTCGTCGTCGTCCTCCCGACTTCGCCCCGTCGTCTGAAACTCGGGGAGGCTACGTTGGGCAAGCTGTCCTCGAAAGGTTTGGCGTGTTTATATCATGTGCGATCGCCCACGGCCTGGAGGGGAGCCGCTTTGGAACGTATACGGCGACCTCGCGATATTCGTATCAGCGCGTGATTCGTCCTAGAAATGTTGCAGCAGGCGGCTCCCGCGAATTACCCAGGGCGAGGCAGCTCTGCAGTGCGGGTGTAAGCGAATCGAAGCCCACGAGTCAATGCATCGCGCTGGGTCGTTTGCGGGAGCCGCCTGTTTTCACGCGTTTCAGCAGTACTAGCGTTGATATGAAAATCGCGGGTTGACCGGGCACATGCCAAAGCGGCTCCCCTCCACGCCATGGGTGATCGCACATTACATAAACGCGCCAAACCTTTCGAGGACAGCTTGCCCGACGTAACCTACCCGAGTTTCAGACGACGGGGCGAAGTCGGGAGGACGACGACGAGGACGTTATCCTTTCACACCACCCACGATGAAGCCTTCGGCTTCAAGCGTCGTCCGGACCTTGGCGACTTGGTCGCCTTGAATTTCAATGGTCCGATCCTTCACCGTACCGCCAGTGCTACACGCCGCGCGCAGTTTCTTTGCCACTTTCTCGATTTGGGAGAGCGGGAGGTGGGTGGCGAAATCATAGACCACCACAACCGTCTTGCCGCCTCGATGGGCGGTTTCTCGCCGCAGGAGAACGCGCCCCATCTTCCAGACTGGTTCGGCGGGCGCCGCTTTCTGCGGCTCGCTCGCTTGATTGGAGGGATTCGCCTTCGGAAAGACTGCTGCGAGGTCGACTAAAGGGGCGGCTATCGGATTGGTTTCAACCCGAGGATTAGACTTCTTTTTCATAGAGGCCTCGTCTAAGCAAGTTCAGGTGGAGGAATCCCGGCCCTCGTCTCTGACAAGCCCTAGGTATGGGATTCATCAACCGAGACTCTCGTAATTGATAACGGAAAAATAAACTCCGTCGTATCGTCGTCGAGAAAGACGATCACCCGATTTCCAGTTGGCGAGACCGCTGCGTGGTCGACAGTAGGTACGCGCAATGCCACCCCATCAGCGGAATGGATCGTGAACGGCATAAATGGTCGGCGCGAAAGACATTTCCGAATCTCGGCGATCATCCCATAAAACTAGCGCCACGGGCTCTGAAATCAAGAATATAATAACGTATAATAACAGAGTTATATTTGCGCTCGAATGGAAGCCAATTTCGACTGATATGCGCAACGCAATTAGGCTTGTCGCCGATAGGCACCTGGTGTTGAACCGGTCTCTCTCCGAAACACCTGCGCGAAGTGGCTGGGGCTCGTGTAGCCCAGCTCGAGCCCAATCTCAATGACGCTTTTCCGAGTCTGGCGTAATAACGCCCTCGCTCTTTCCATCTTTAGACCGATGAAATATTGAGATGGAGACCGCCCGGTTGTCCGCTTGAACATGCGGCTGAAATGGAATTCGCTCATTTCGGCTTCGCGAGCCAAACGAGCCAGACAGAAATCGTCTGCCAGATTACTCGCCATCAAATCGGATATCCGGCGAAGGGTGAATCCGGGCAAGCCCCAGCCTCTGCGTTGATCCTGCATCTGGCCGGAAACGAAGGTATAGTTGCGGGCGAGGTGTACGGCTAAAGCTTGGGCGGCGCCTTGGACGAAGCACGGGCTGGCCTGGTGACCAAGGCGAAGCTCCACCAAAAGCCGCTCCATTAAGCTCTCCATGAAAGCGTCTTGAAACCCGGAGATATCACGTAAGCTTACTGCCTCGGCGTCCTTCCCGAATACATCTTTCATGGCGCGCTCAAAGACAGGAAGTCCTAAGGACACCACCATCGCCTGATAAGGCAGAGGTCCAGTTACTTTCCACCGCATCTCGTAGAGCGGCCCTGGGGCAGTGAGAAAGAAGTCTCCTTTTGTAATATTAGTGGTCAGCCAGCGTCCGCCGATCTCGCGTTCTTCGAATTGCGCCTCGCCCGCTAGGATCAAGACGACCTGGACCTCCTTCGTTTCAGACATAATCATCCCTTTTTGGATCGCAGGGAGGTTGATCGTTTCCACCTGCAAATCTTTCCAGGCGCGGCCGACGCTCGTGGCCATGATCTCGACGTTTCGGCCGCTGTCAGCGGCCATAGCCGCAGCGACCCTAGGAGCTTCGCTTATTGCCACGCTAGCAACGATAACGAGCAGCTCGCGAGCCGCAAATGCATGTGGGTGGATGTCGTTGGTAGATGCCATGGTGTTGTCAGGCTGCTGCAGATCCGGCAGCCTGACAACACCATGGCATCTACAAGACTCTCACACCGCCCATACCGTTTCGCCGGCGACGATTGTCCGAACGGCTCGTCCCTTTAGATTCCAGCCTTCAAACGGTGTGTTGCGAGAGCGCGACAGCGACTCTTCTTTCTTGTACGTCCATTCCCTGTCCGGGTCGATCAACGTGATATCGGCGTCGGCACCGATGCCGAGTGTTCCCTTCCTGATCCTGAGGAGATAGGCGGGGTTGACGGTGTACATGGCGATCAGCTGTTCTAGCGAGATCGCCTTTTCTCGATGAAGCAGAATGGTCAGGAAAAGAGGGAGCTCGGTCTCGAGGCCAGTAATCCCGAACGGTGCCTGATCGAATTCGACTTCTTTCTCGAAACCGGCGTGAGGGGCGTGATCGCTGGCCAGGATGGTGATCGTTCCATCTGCGACGCCCTCGATTAGCGCATCGATATCCTCTTGGGTGCGCAGCGGCGGATTCATTTTGAAGCTCGAGTCAAACGAGCAGATGGTTTCATCTGTGAGCGCAATGTGATGCGGGCAGAGCTCGCCGGTGACGGGAATTCCTCGCCCTCGGGCATTGCGCAGCAAGCGGACGCTGCCAGCTGAGCTCAAATGCTGGCAATGAATTCGTGTCGCGCAGAGCTCAGCCAAAAGAATGTTCCGCATCACCATGATCTCTTCACCCGCGCGCGGCCAACCGGGTAACCCGAGTACCGTGCTCCAGTATCCCTCATGCATGACGCCGTTGCCGACCATATTGTAGTCCTGGCAGTGATCCAGAACTGCCAGATCGAACATGCGGGCGTATTCCACAGCACGGCGCATGAGCTCGTGATTCTGCACACAGTGACCGTCGTCTGTTATGGCGACGATACCGGCTTGCACCATCGATCCGATCGGGGCCATTTCTTGGCCCGCCAAATCACGAGTTATGGCGCCGGTGGGAAAAACATTCACGCCGGCGGTATCGCGAGCTCGATCGATAATCCAAGCCACGCCGCTAGGGCCGTCGGTTGGCGGGCTCGTATTCGGTATGCATACCACAGAAGTAAAACCACCGGCGGCTGCGGCTTGGCTCCCGGTGGCCAGGGTTTCTTTGTGGGTCTGGCCCGGCTCGCGAAAGTGGACATGCATGTCGATTAGGCCCGGAGCCACCACGAGATTGTCGGCTGAAATGACCGGAGAATTTTCTGGCGGCGGCTCCGCCGAGATCTTTCCATCGACCACATAAATATCTGTGATCTCATTTCGGCCACTGGCCGGATCGATCACATGGCCGCCTCGAATCGTGAGATTGTTCATCGCTGTTTTCTTGCCGCCGTCGAACAGAGATAGAGAACTGCCATCCGCACAGCGAGACCGTTGGCGACCTGGTCAAGAATCACGCTTTGAGGGCCGTCGGCCAGATCGCTATCGATTTCGACACCGCGATTGATCGGCCCTGGATGCATAATCAAACAGTGAGGTTTCAGGCGCTGCGCTCGTTCCTTCGTTAGGCCAAAGAAACGGACATACTCATTCAGACTGGGAAAATATTCTTTACGCTGCCGTTCATGCTGGATCCGGAGCAGGTTTATTACATCGAGCTCCTCAAGGATTTCGTCCAGGCTTCTAACGACGCTAACACCCATCGATTCGAAGCTGCGCGGCACCAATGTACTCGGTCCGACCAGGAACACATTTGCGCCTAGTTTTTTCAAAGCCCAGATGTTGGAGCGAGCGACTCGGCTAAAAAGGATGTCACCGACGATGGCAACTTTTAAGCCATCGATCCGCCCGAGTCTTTCCCGGATTGTAAATACATCGAGTAAGGCCTGCGTCGGATGCTCGTGAGCGCCGTCGCCCGCGTTAATCACACTCGCCGTCAGTCGCTCAGCCAAAAACTTCGAAGCGCCGGCCGCGCTATGCCGCAAGACGATAATATCGGCATGTAAAGCTTCAAGATTGAGCGCGGTGTCCTTGAGTGATTCGCCCTTTTGCAGGCTGGAACTGGAAGCAGAAATGTTGACGACGTCAGCGCTTAATCTGAATGCGGCGAGTTCAAAAGAGGTCCGCGTTCGGGTGCTCGGTTCGACAAAAAAATTGACCAGTGTCTTACCTCGTAAGGCGGGGACTTTCTTGATGTCGCGGGCGCCTACGGTCTTAAACGCGCCGGCCGAATCGAGTATGGTATTAATTTCCAAAGGAGCCAGCTCGCGGATACTCAGGAGATCCTTACGGATCCAATTTTCACCGGTATCCAATGTCGGCTCGGATGCTTTCATGGTTTCTCGACGCGCACGGAATCGACTTCGTGATCGACTTCTCTTAAGCGGACTTTGACCAGCTCGGAGCGGGAGGTCGGAAGACTCTTACCCACGTAGTCCGGCCTAATGGGAAGTTCGCGATGACCGCGATCGATCAAGACCGCGTACTGAATCCGGGCCGGACGTCCGAACGAACTGATCGCGTCCATGGCGGCGCGGCAGGTCCGACCAGTAAATAGGACATCGTCAACCAGAACCAGGGTTAACCCTTCCAGACGAAGCGGCAGTTTGGTTTCCTGGACGCTTGGGAGACGGGGACGCAGGCTTAAGTCGTCTCGGTGCATCGAGATGTCCACAACCCCGGTTTCGGGAGGGTTGCCCTCGATTTGGCCGATCAGCTGGGCGATACGTTGAGCAAGGGCAACTCCTCGTTGTGGGATTCCGGCAACTAAGCAGTTCTCCGGATGAGGGTTATGCTCTAGTATTTCATGGGCAATCCGGCGAAGGGAACGAGCGATCTCGTTCTCGTCCAGGATCAACACGGAACTCGACATAATGGACCTTAGCGACCTCACTGGATCGCCTTAAAGGTCACCTATTTTACCTGACGGCCTAAAAAAGGCTACGCTTTAGTGGCGCGCTGACGTCGCTCGCGCCAAGCGGAGCGATGCTTAACGATCCAGTCCAGTAAGGCCCTCTCGAAGCCGATGTCGTACCCGGCTTTCTCGCTTTCAATCCACTTATGCCTCAGAATCTCTTCGCGCTCGGCCAAAAACTCCTTATACAAGACTGAATTTTTAACCAGCTCCGAGGCGTCTTCTTTCGGGGGTTCCATCGATTTGGTAATCCGCAGTGTGTCGACAATTCTCGTCAGGAGTCAAATCAAAACCGCAATTTTGTTCGGACTCCGAACAAATTCTAGGTTACGCGCGCCACAGCCCGGTGTAGTTGGTCTGCAATAGAAAGAAAAATAGAAGATACAGCGCTTTTTGGGTCTTCCAAAACCACCGGCATACCCCGGTCTCCGGCTTCCCGAGTGGCAACATCGATCGGAACTTCGCCCAGTAACGGGACGCGTAGGCGCGCAGCTTCGCGTTTGCCGCCACCCGAACCAAAAATCTCGTATCGCTTGCCATCACTCGGAGAGACGAAAAAACTCATGTTTTCGACGAGACCAAGCACAGGAACATTCACTTTTGCGAACATCGCGCTCGCCTTACGTGCATCGATTAAGGCGACTTCTTGCGGAGTGGTTACGATCACGGCACCGGAAAGCGCAACCGTCTGAACGATGGTGAGTTGGATATCACCCGTACCTGGAGGCAGATCAAGAATCAGATAGTCCAAGCCTGACCAATCAACTTGGCGCAAAAATTGTTGAGTTGCCCTGGTGACCATTGGTCCACGCAAAATCGCGGGTGAACTGTCATCTAATAGGGATCCCATCGACATCAATTTGATCCCATACCGTTCGATCGGCAGGATAGTGTTATCGGAAGTCGCCATGGGTTGCTCCTGGGTGGCTCCGAACATTAAAGAAATGCTGGGACCATAAATGTCGCAGTCGCAGAGACCGGCGTTCAGTCCTCGCTGTTGCAACGCCGCCACCAGGTTAGCGGCCACAGTCGATTTCCCCACACCACCTTTTCCGCTGGCCACCGCGATGACATGTTTAACCCCGGCTATTCCGGTCACCGCCGACCCGGCGGTTCCCTTGCCGGTATCCGGTGGATTTGAAATATCGATGATAACCCGAGCCGAGCTTACGCCGGGTGTCGTGCTCACCGCATTTTCAGCCTCGCGTTTGATCGCTTCTGGAATGGAGGGGTTACTGGTCGCGACCGCCAGCCTCACCAGAACATCCCCTCCGGACAGCTTGATCTCTTTCACCAGGCCGAAACTGACGATATCCCGGCTATAACCCGGAAATTTAACCGATTTCAGTCGATCAATGATGGTGGACTCAGTGAGAACAGACATTCAGCAAACCCCCGTATTTGGTTCCAGGTTGTAGGTTTTAAGTTCTAGGTTCTAGGTTTGGGCGCCCAGCGCCGCGTGGAACACAACTTAGAACTTAGAACCTAAAACATATAACCTGGAACTCTGTGGGATCAGCAACCAACTGCAGAACGGAGGAAAGTCAATTGCGTGTCGAACCAATCGGCCTTTCAATAAGATACAGGGGTAAAAAGACTTTTGCTATGAATCCTATCGAAACTTTAAAGAGGTCGGACCTACTTCGAGACCAATGTTTTGTCGGTGGCCGTTGGGTCAGAGGAGATAAAACGGTTGATGTAGAAGACAAGGCTAGCGGTGAACGCGTCGGCAGCGTTCCTTTCTTTGGAACCGAAGAGACTAAACAGGCGATCGATCAAGCTCATCAAGCGCTGCCTGCGTGGAAGGCAAAGACTCCGGTTCAGCGCTCGGCGTTGCTGAGAAAATGGTTCGATTTGATGACGGCCAACGCCGGCGATTTAGCCAAGTTGACGACTGCGGAGAGCGGCAAACCCTTGAAAGAAGCGGAAGGCGAGGCTGCTTACGCCGCCGCCTATATTGAGTGGTTCGCGGAAGAGGCGAAGCGGATCTACGGCGACGTGATTCCCAATGCGAATCCTGATCAGCGGCTTGTGGTGATTAAGCAGGGCCTAGGTGTGTGCGCGGCGATTACGCCATGGAATTTCCCGTTGGCGATGATCACCCGGAAGGCGGGCCCCGCACTAGCGGCCGGATGCACCATTGTGGTTAAGCCGGCCACCGAGACTCCCTTAAGCGCTTTAGCCCTAGCGGCGTTAGCAGAAGAAGCCGGATTTCCGCCGGGGACCGTGAATGTTCTGACCGGGGATGAGGTCGCGATCGGTAAAGAGCTAACCGGCAACCCGGATGTCCGAAAAGTCACGTTTACCGGGTCAACTCCGGTTGGGAAGCTAATTATAAAACAAAGCGCCGATACCTTGAAGAAAGTTTCGATGGAACTCGGCGGCAATGCGCCGTTTATCGTCTTTGCTGACGCGGATGTGGACAAAGCGGTCCAGGGAGCGATCGCAGCTAAATACCGGAACGCGGGCCAAACCTGTATCTGTACGAACCGATTCCTCATTCACAACCGGGTGTTCGATGAGTTTACGGACAAATTTTCGAAACAGGTCGCGAAGTTGAGGGTAGGTAGCGGCTTCGAACCGGGCGTCGATGTCGGGCCTTTAATCAGCCAAGAAGCCGTCGATAAGACCCGGTCTTTTATCGCTGACGCCACCGCGAAAGGCGCTGAGGTCACCATCGGCGGCCAGCCTCATTCGTTAGGCCGGCTGTTTTTTGAGCCGACCGTGATCACTAAGGCCACGCCGAAAATGCGCTTTTTCCAAGAGGAGATCTTCGGCCCGGTTGCTCCTCTGTATTCATTTGAAGAGGAGAACGAAGCAATCGAGTTGGCCAACAGCACACCGTACGGCTTGGCGAGCTATTTCTACGGCCGCGACATCGGTCGAATCTGGCGCGTCGCCGAGGCTCTTGATTTTGGCTTGGTGGGCGTAAACACCGGGCTCATGTCGAATGCAATGGCGCCCTTCGGCGGGGTAAAAGAGTCCGGATACGGCCGCGAAGGGTCGAAGTACGGCTTGGATGATTACATGGCCATCAAGTACATCTGCCTGGCTGGGATAGAATCGTAATGTAATAGCTAACTGCTCCCGGCAATCTCTGGGCTGGGAGCATATAAAATATATAATCCCTACATTCGATAAGGAGTATATTTTCCATAGCAATTGTAGTATTCATAGACTGCATTTTGCATCTTCGCAAAATCGCTCCTTCTCATCGGCTGCTGGACCCGCTATTAATAGTCGTGAGCAAGTATATTTGCGTAGGAATGTCATCTCTATTGTGTGAACGCTAACAAGCGAGCGTACCTGTCATAAGTGCATTTTAGAGGAGGTCCAAGATGGAAAATACGAAGCTCATCGAGCTGCGAAGGGCGTACGCCAAGGAACTCGCTGCCGGCAGATACTCAAGCGCAGAACAGGTTTGTTGGCTTGCGTTGGAGATTTGCGGATACCGCGGGCCGCGCCGGAAATTCATTTGTTGGCTGACCTCTGCGCGCCTGAAAGAAGTCACGTTGCAAGAGATAGCGTGGTTATGGAAGTGGGCTTGGTTGCTGGCTGATATCTATTACGAACTGGGGAACTATTCTGAAGCCGAACCGGTGTACGCCAGGCTAGCTGTTCTTTGGATGAGCTTGCCGTCGGAATTGAAAGGACGAGCAGAAACGCGTGCATTGCTGCCCGATCTGCTCCGGAAATTAGCCGCGGCCGAAGCATTTATTGGGAAAGAACAGAGAGCAGGAAAACATTGGACGCTGGCGAAAGTTCTCTCCGGCAAACGGATCTCGGCTCAGACAGTGGATCCAGCCACTTTTGCGACGGGATCGCCTGCCAGCAGTGGAACCGATGTGAGGAGAACGCAGCTGAGACAAGGGCATAGTAGAAGTTCTTCTTTTAGGAGAGGAGAATCATTTCTTAAGCGCAATCGGTTTCGAAGGAGTTAGGGGGGACGCATTGGATTTACCCGCCGCGGCGGGTTATAGATCGTAGCCCAGGGCTTTAGCACGAATGTAGCGACTGGAGGGGAGCCGCTTTGGCACGTACCCGACGACCGCCTACGTTCTTTCCAGCGCGTGGAAGGCCAAAACACGAAGTTAAACAGGCGGCTCCCGGAAGCTACCCACCGCGATGTTTTGTCCAGGCGCCGCGTCATCTTAAGCCGCTTCGCGGCGAGTCCGACGCACACCCAGCTAAATTTGCTCAGCGCTTTACTGGTGATACCCGCTTCAACCTACCCAAAATCATGCGAGTTAGGAGTCTCCAGCGCAAAGGTCGGTAAACGTTCTATATTCTTTGCCCGAACATGAATTACCCCCTGACGGCTTTGTAGAATTCCTTCTATTAGTAAGAAACTCTCCTGTGTAATAATCAAGCGATAGCGCTCGAACATGTCGGGGGTAACGATCACGTTGCTAATGCCGGTTTCGTCTTCCAGGCTGATAAAAACAAAACCTTTCGCCGTACCGGGCCTTTGCCGGCAGATAGCGATACCGGCAACTCGTAGTAAGGTGCCATCACCTGCCTGAGGTAGATCGATACAGCGCCAGATGTTATCCGGTAATGAGGGCCGTAAATAGGCGAGAGGATGCGGACCGACAGTTAAACGCATAGTAGAAAAATCAGCAGTTAGCCGTTCTACTTGTTCCATTTGTGGCAAGAGATCGGATGGTTCATCCAAGTGAGTAAACAGCTCACCTTGATAATGAGGAGCTTCAACTAGCCAGAGAGCGTGTCGACGATGATTAGCTAATGGATTCAGGGCGCCGGAGGTGGCGAGAATCCTTAACTCATCTCGATCAAAATAGGTGCGTTTTCTGAAATCAATTAGATCACGGAACGGCTGGCGTTGGCGTTCATTGATCATGTGTTGAACGTGTGTACTGCTAAGTCCTCGACTTAGACAAAAACCAAGACGGATAATTTTATCTGATATTACAGTGCAGAGCCAACCGGACTCTGTCACGGATACTGGCAGCACTCGAAGCTGATGTCTTTGTGCGTCCTTAATAAGAGTGGCCGGAGCATAAAAACCCATGGGTTGATTATTTAGCAAGCTGACATAGAACTCGGCTGGCCTATGGACTTTTAGCCAGGAACTGGCGTAAGCGATCAAAGCAAAACTGATAGCATGCGATTCTGGGAACCCATAAAGTGCGAATGAGGAGATAGCAGCTAATATTTTTTCAGAGACTTCTTCAGTTACCTGATTTTCAGCTAACGCCTTGCGAAGCTTTTGAGCCACTCGTTGCATCCGTTCTTGTGATCGATGAAAGCTCAATGCCCGGCGCAATTCTTCTGCTTCATTGCCGGTGAAGTTAGCCATTACCATGGCAATTTTGAGCATCTGTTCCTGGAAAAGAGGAACTCCCAAAGTCCGCTCTAGCACAGGCACTAACCGTTCATCTAAATAAGTGATCTCCTCGGAACCTTCTCGCCTGGCCAAGTAAGGATGCATCAAATGGCCTTGGATCGGTCCTGGCCGGATAATGGCGACCTCGATGACGAGATCGTAAAATCGGCTCGGTTTCATCCGGGGCAGCGTCGCCATTTGCGCGCGACTTTCCACCTGAAACACGCCCACGGTATCGGCGGCGCAAAGCATATCATAGGTCTGTGGGTCGTCCTTGGGCAGTTTGGCCAGATCAATGGGATGACCGCGTTGGGAGCAAATTTCAATTGCGTCCT
>JAFAHI010000393.1 GCA_019237325.1 Verrucomicrobiota bacterium
AGAAGCGGGCGCCCATGTGGTTTACGGGATCGTCGGCCTGAAGACACATGCGAAAATGGCTCTAGTGGTCAGAAAGGAAGAGGATGGTATTCGGCGTTACTTGCATCTCGGGACGGGAAATTATCATCCGTCTACCGCTCGCCTCTACACGGATCTCGGCTTGTTGACTTGTGACCCGGTCATAACCAACGATGGGGCTGAGCTTTTCAACTGGTTAACCGGTGTCTCGGTATTTCCGGAACTAGCTAAGCTCAGGGCAGCACCCAAGAAACTGCACGAGTTTGTGCTCGATATGATCGAGCGGGAGACAGACCACGCCAAGACAGGCAAGCCAGCTGCAATCTTCGCTAAGCTAAATTCGCTGGTCGATACAGAGGTAATCGAGGCGCTTTACCAGGCTTCTCAGGCCGGTGTTAAAATCCGGCTATTAGTGCGGGGTATGTGTTGCTTAAGAGCACATGTTCCTGGGGTCAGCGAGAATATCACGCTGCGCAGTATCGTCGGCCGGTTCCTGGAGCATAGCCGGATCTACCGATTCGAAAATGCAGGGCAGCCTGAACTCTATTTAGCGAGTGCAGATTGGATGCCGCGCAACTTTTTCCGACGGGTGGAGACCTGTTTCCCGATTGAGGATCCGGATCACCGCACTTACCTCGATGAGGTCATTAGTACTTGCTGGTCTGACAATGTTAAAGCTCGTGAACAGAACTCTGAGCTAACATACGCAAAGAGACACCCGGATGGGCAGCCGGTTGATTCTCAGGCTCTGTTTTTGGAGCGCCTCACCAAACGCAAACGGCCCGAGATCGAAGTCAAGCCAGTGATAGTGAAGCAACCGGGTAAAAAAGAAGTCCGCGGTGGCGTAGACCAACCAGCCTGAATCGATTTCAAATGCTGTTACGCATTTGGAATCGATTCAGGCTTCTTCCGTCTCGGACGTGCCTCGCGCTTAGCAAACTCCCAACCGATCTTTCCATTCACCAGGGTTAGCGAGGCGTCAAACGGCCTTCCCTTCTTCGAGATGAAACGTCGGAGCAGATCGCTCTTGCCCTCGGTAAGCATCTTTTTGAGTTGATCGGGTGGAACCTCTCTTTGGAGAATGGTCTTGCTCATTTTGAACGTGCAAGAGCCTTTCGGAACATTTTCGCACACGTAGACCGGGCCTACGTCATAGACCTGACCAGACTTGCACACTTGGCACTGCCCCAAGGCTGTGTGCGTTTCCGGATCAACTTGGATATTGTTAGACGACAGGCCGTTCTCAAAAGCGAACTCCGGCTTGTTCTCGTCGTTGAGGATGACCATAGCGGCAAACGGCCGGCCTGTCTTACTGCGAAATCCTTCGAGAGGTCCGACCTTTCTCTCTTTGATCAGGGTGGTCACTTCCGCTGGGCTGAGCTCCCGGCTGGCCAGGACCTTGAAAAGGCGATACTCGCAGTTTTCGCAGTGATAAGTTCGGTAGTCCTCTTTCAACTGAACAGCACCGCAGTTGGGACACTGCACGTTAAGCGTAACGTAGTTCCCTTCGACGACATCGCTTTCGAAGTGTTTCGCTTTGTCGACGATCTCGCTGGTTAATTGCTTGATCTGAGTCATGAACGTCGACCGTTCAAGGTCGCCGTGTTCCATCTGCTTCAGCTTATGCTCCCACTCGCCAGTGAGTTCCGGCGAGGATAACAACTCGATGCCAATACCTCGTAAAAGAGTAATTAGTGAGATGCCCTTAGCGGTTGCGATCAGGTCGCGGTTCTCACGATTGATGTAGCTGTCCTGGATCAACCCCTCAATGATGGCCGCGCGTGTCGCCGGCGTCCCTAATCCTTTGGCCGACATCGCTTCCCTCAGGTCTTCGTCGTCGACTAGTTTACCTGCGCTTTCCATGGCCGAAAGCAAAGTGGCCTCCGTGTAGCGGGCGGGCGGTTTGGTCTGATTCTCTTTGACCTCAACCTGGGCAGCGAGGGCTGACTCTCCCGGGACCACCGCGACCAGGGCGTCGCCTTGTTCATCGGTAGCAGCGTGACGGCCATACACCTCGAGCCAGCCGGCCTCTTTAATGATTTTGCCTTCGGTTTTGAACGCTTCACCTTCGACTCGCGTGATTCTCGTGGTCACCTCAAACTCGGCCGGTGGATAAAAAACCGCCACGAAACGGCGAGCGATCATATCGAAAAGCTTCTGCTGAGCTTCATCGAGATTTCGTGGGTTTTCTCCCGTCGGGATGATGGCGTTATGGTCGGTGATTTTGGCGTTGTTGAAGATGCGTTTGCTGGGCCGGACCCAGTTGTTGGCCAACGCTTTTCTGGCGGCTGGCGCCAAAGTTGGATCGTTCAGGCGACCCAGAATGTTATTGGCTGTGCCGAGGTAGTCCTCAGGTAGATACCGGGAATCGGTTCTCGGATAGGTGATCACCTTGTAACGTTCATAGAGCTGTTGGGCGATCTGGAGAGTCCTTCGGGCGGAAAAACTGAAGCGGGCGTTAGCCTCGCGCTGCAGAGAAGTCAGGTCGTAGAGAAGCGGGGGCGCCTGGGTAGTTGGCTTTTTCTCCTCGGTGATTGTGCCGGATTTGCCCAGCACTTTGTCGTGGATCGCGTTTGCTTGTTCGACCGTCCAAATCCGTTCGGGACGTCGCGTTTCATCTGGGTCCTTCTGAAACGTCTCGTCAAACCAACGACCGCGAAAACTACCGGCCGAAACGTTGAAATCGGCTACGACCTCCCAATAATTCTTGGGCTCAAAACGGCGAATCCTTTCCTCTCGCTCTACCAAGATCGCGAGGGTGGGGGTTTGAACGCGGCCGACCGGAGTGAGTTGGAAACCGCCAACTTTGGAATTAAAAGCGGTCATGGCTCGGGTCGCATTGATGCCGACGAGCCAGTCGCTCTCAGATCGGCAAACCGCCGCTTCTGCCAGTGGAATCATTTCTCGGTCCGCTCTCAAATGAGAGAAAGCCGACCGGATCGCGTCTGCGGTCATCGATTGCAGCCAAAGGCGGCTGAAAGGCTTTTTGACGCCTGCTAACCTGACCAGGTAACGGAAGATCAGTTCTCCTTCTCGCCCCGCATCGCAAGCGTTCACGATCTCGGTCACATCCGGCCGGTCCATCAGACGCCGGAGCAGTTTGTACCGGGTCTCTGTCTTGGCTATCGGTTTGAGTTGGAACTCGTTTGGGATAATGGGCAGGCTTTGAAAGCTCCATTTGCCCTTCTTTTTGTCTAGTTCCGCCGGAAGACAGAGCTCGACCAGGTGGCCGATTGCAGAGGAGACAACGAATCGCTCATTCTCGAAATAATCACCTTTTTTCTCAAAGCGGCCGAGCGCCCGAGTAAGGTCGAGCGCGACGCTTGGTTTTTCAGCGATAACGAGAGTTTTTCCCATCTGGCCAAATAATCAGTGCGTGCGGATATCCCACATCCGGATGGCGACAGTAGTGGTCATCGACGGAGCAGGCAAATGCTTTGCTAAAGTAATTTTACGAAGAATTTCCCCGGTAATTGCTTGACTAACCGGCGCATTTCCAACTGCAACAGGCCGGAGGTCACGATGTTAGCAGCCAAGCCCGAAGCATCTATAATCCGGTCAATCGAAGTCTCAGAGGTTTCGATCGCTTCGTAAATCCTGAGGAGATCTCCCTCCAGATCCGGAGGTTTGCTCGCCGTGAGGATGGGTTTGTCCGGGAAAAGGTTTTGCATGTCCTCGAGAATATCATCGAC
>JAFAHI010000131.1 GCA_019237325.1 Verrucomicrobiota bacterium
ACCGCAAAGTCCTGCAACGAAGAACGCCGTTGAAACGTACGGATGACCACGCTCGTGTCGCGACCGTGCCACCTTCGAAAAGAGAAGAACCAGTGGCGTTACCGCGGGTAGCATCATTGCCACCATCATTTCGGTCCACATTAGGAACAGTGGCGCCAAAGTGAGGGGTGACCAGGGCGCCAGGTCGGCGCCACCGATCATAACGGCCGCGCATTGGCACACTCCGGTAGCAGCGAATCGTTCTACTTCATGCGCCAGATATATCCAGGCTACTGCAGCGATGGCGGTGAGCGCAAAGCTCACCACCCAGCGATCCCTTTGTGCTACAGCCTGGATCGTCTTCTCCAGCATAACAGAATGCACTTTAGGGGAAAAAACCGCACAAGGAAGAAAACAAAAAAATCACTCAACACCCTGAGTGCACAAGCAATTTACACAACAAGGCCACCAAGGCCGCAGAGATAAGAGAACAGGTGAAACAGATTTAGGAGAGTTTTTGAATCCCCGGCGAAGATTGTCTCTGTGGCCTTTGCGCCCTTGTCGTGAGTTGCTTGTGCTTCGTGGTCTTCGTGACTTTGTGGTGAATTTTTTAGTTGTGGTAATGGACCTCGGTTACGAACCCGGCCGTATTTGAATATTGGAAATTGATATTACCGCTCGAGACTCGGACATCGCGCGCCGAAACAACTTCTGCCCCCTTAAAGATGAAGCCAGTCGCATGTTCGATGCGGACGAACTCCGGGTCTCCGGTGACCGGATTCTTTACCGGTTCGAGACCAATTAAGATCTGGTTGCCGACTCGCGCCGTGCTGTTCCGGCCGTCCAAGTGGACCTCAAAAGGAACAAAGCAGGTTGGTTGAACCGTCGCGAATGTGGTCGCCAGGGTCTCGAACGGAAGCCCACCATGCTTTCCGAAGCCGATGTTCTGAAGCGCGTCACGCTGCTCTTGGTTCGCCCGTTCATCGACGAACAGCGTGACGGTGCCACCTCCCAGGTGGATCGCCTTTGGCCAATGCGCCGCGAACCCTAGACCGAGACCATCAAGGGATACGTTCCCGCAGTGACCGGTTTTAATTAGCCATGCCCCTGTGCTCTCACAAAAGCCGGGCGTCGGCGGAGCGGCAAACTCGCACGGACACCCGTAGTCGCAATTACAAGCCTGGAGATAGTCTGCGTCGAAAACCCAGGACAACCGAGCTGAAGATGACATAGTCGGATCCTCTTGAAAGAGACAAAATTACACAACAACTCAATCAGCCACAGTCAATTATAAATCCTGTCCGTTAGAATTCATGAAGGACCTTAACGTTGAGTATCCAGCCTTTGTCGAAAGTTAACTGGTCATAGTCGGCGTGCCTTGTGCAAGAGTCCGCCCGCAGATACGGACTCGGAGTTCCTGCCTCGATATAAAACCGACCGCCGGCGCCGGTGTGCTTTTCCACTCGAAACACCAAGGACTGTCCGTTCTTAACGAAAGGCCAGCGGGCAACCGGGTTAACGGCGTAGCCCAGAGATTCAGGGTAGATTATGATTTCGCCCTGCGAATGTGCGGTATGCCCTGTGGTTACCACTAGGATTCGGATTTCCGCGCCGTGCGGGAGGGCTGCAGTTGACTCGAAACCGGCGCTTGAAGGTGTCCAACTGGTGATGCTCGGCTTATAGGTTTCTCCCGATAAGCGCTGAATAGTAACTGCTAGGAGCAGCAAGGCTAGCACGTGCTTGGCGATTGACATAGACTGGGGTCTCTAAAATCGGTCCTTACCGTTCCGATTTCCAAAAGAATTTGGCAGACGAAGGCCACTTTCGCCTCGGCGCTCGCACCCTCAGAGTTTTTCGAAAAATTGGCCTGATCTACCCGGTCTGACTTTCTATTTCACCGAAGGTCAACGACTTTAGTTCCACTCCGGTGATCTGGTCCATCTGCTCCGGACCAATAGCCTCGATCTGCCCAGGCACCTTTTCGAAAACGAGTCGCCAGGAGGGGGTGACCCAAACGTGCTCGCGAGTTCTCACGTAGATCGAGTCACCGCCAACTAGGTGGATAGTAAACGGCTGCCATTCTCTGGCTCTTAGTAGTTCCCGAATTCTTTCGATCATAAGATATGGCTACGCACAAACGGCAACTCCGACAAGGTAGCGGCTTCCGCAGAACTCTCCTTACCACTCCATTCGGCGCGAAAAAAGTTCGCCTCTAGTCACCCTAAAGCAAGCATATCGGAGTACTGCGCCTTCCCGGCAATTGTACCCGCGTCGCGGGTTGAGGGCGCTGAAAGAAGCAAAGCGGGGACTGCTAACTTAACTTTCGTCAGGTCGGAGAGCAGTAGTTGCCCCTCTCTGTGGGTGGGTTAACGTCTTGGCCAAAGCAAGAAGAAATGCCACCGGCCCTTGAACCCGATTTTGAGCAAGCCGAAGCTATTTCTGTCGATGCCGGTCAACACGGTTCATTTACTCCACAGCAGTCCGAATGGATCGAAGCCTTTTACAAGAACGTCGAAGATCGAATGCTAAACATCTACGACGGGG
>JAFAHI010000154.1 GCA_019237325.1 Verrucomicrobiota bacterium
GTAATGGATTCATCCACAAAAGGATTGAAGAACTGACCGACATGTCCCGGTAAGGTGCCGTTCATAGCCGCCTGCATACCGTTAAAGGTGAACATATTATTCACGGTTTCCGTACCGTCGCTCTCGCCATAGAGCACGTTCGCGTCAATAAACCAACCGTGCGGCAATTGAATTGTTGCCCCGGCAACGTTGCGCAACGTAGTAATCGTAGTGTCGGTTCTCAGCGGGCCAAACTCGTTGAGTGCCAAGCCATTGACCACCAAGGGAATACCAAAAGGGTTATATGGATTGTACGCCGGTACGACGATTCCAGGATTAAACGGTGGGGGATAGATGCCTTGATTAGGGCTAAACGAACTGAGCTCTTCGTTCCTTTGGATGACGAGGCTATCGTAGAGCTTCAGCCACTCCGTCACATCGTATGTCATTTTGACGAGACCACCCAGCCTGGTTTCACGTGGTACGATTTGCAGGTAGGGCTCACTAAAGCTCGGAATCGGCGGCTGGTTGATCGCAAAGTCCGATGTCGTGACAACCGGCCCTCGGGTACCGGGTAAAACTTGGTAGAAATTTCCGGACGAGTCGACAAACTCCCCTGTAGGACTGGGAGCGACCGGGTGAGGAGGATACTTTGGGCTCAGCAGATTGAAATTCGGGTTCGTGTTCGCTCTGTCCGAATTCATGATCGGACCGGCAGAATAGTAATCGAACGCTGCGATGACACTGAGTTTCGACGTATCACTGAATTTCTGAGTCACACCGCCAACGAAGGAACCATGGTAAGTCTCGTTATCGCCTCTCTGGCTGATACCGAAATAGTTGAAGACGTCTGCTCCGTTGTATTCGTCCTTGAGGATTAAGTTCACGACCCCGGCGACTGCGTCCGTGCCATACGTCGCGCTACCACCGTCATTCAGAATTTCCACGCGATCGACGGCGGCTAACGGTATCGCGTTTACATCAACGTAACTGATCGTCGAACCGGTGGTGACCTGAGGAAACGGCGATTGCGGAAACCGAAGGCCATCCACCAAAATCAGGGTATCGTTTGGCGGCAGTCCCTTGAGGGCGATAGATGCACCGCCGGGAGAAAAGCTGAATCCCGCGGTATTAGCTGGGTTGAAGTTAGCGAGTGCGGAAGGCAGATTTTGCAGCACATCGGTTATTGTCTGACTGCCCGTCTTTTCGATATAGTTTCGATCAAGCGTGGTCACCGGTTGTGGGCCTTCTCCAATCCTGGGAAGCAAATAGCCCGTGACAACAACTTGTTGTAGCTCGCCGCCGCTCGAGGCATTGGGCGCACTTGAAGCTTCGGTGACCGTGGGATTGGCAGCCGGAGGATCTGGAGTCTGAGCTAGGACGCCAAATGTGAGTAATAACAATGCACCGGCCACACCGATGGTTATCCTTGGACCAGCACTATTGTTCACACACTACTCCTTGTTCGAAACTCTCTCGACAGGGGCGATTCGGCACTAATCAAAAAAAAATTAGCTGCAAAACTGGGTCGACAAAATGACCGCTTTCTGAAAAAGTCATATGTCCACTTTGGGCCAACTATGAAACCGGTCACCGCGGGCTTTTTCCCCTCGATCCGTTTCGAAAACGACGAATCGAGCCCGATGTATCGCCAGTTATACGCCTGGTTTCGATCAGCAATACTAACCGGCGAACTACCGCCCGGCCACAAACTCCCTTCGACTCGTTACCTGGCCTCCGAGCTAAGCGTTTCCCGCATCACCGTCTTATGCGCGTTTCAGCAATTAGCCGCAGAAGGTTATATCGTGAGTTCCGCCGGCTCGGGAACCTACGTAGCAAAATCGATCCCGGACCAGGTCACCCGGCTAGGATTCGGCAAACAGCCCCGATTGATGAATCATTCGCAATGCGCCGGTTCACGCAAGATCTCCCAACTCAGCGCTAAAATATCTCCTTTTCCGACCCTGCCGTTTGGACTAGAGGCGTTCCGGGTCGGGTTGCCAGCGCTGGATCGTTTTCCGGTCACTATCTGGTCCCGGCTCGTGGCTCGGCGCTGGAGGCAGCCCAAGAAAGAAATGCTGATGTATGGGGATCGCATGGGATTCGGGCCCTGTCGGGAAGCCATTGCCGAATATGTTACTACGGTCCGAGGCGTGCGTTGCGACGCGTCGCAGGTGATGATCGTAAACGGCTCCCAGCAAGGTTTGGAGATTACGGCGCGGGCGCTGCTAGATCCCGGTGACCACGTCTGGATCGAAGAACCGGGTTATCCGGGCGCAGCTCAAGCTTCCGCTGCAGTAACCGCCAACCTGATCCCAGTGCCGGTCGATCACGAAGGATTGGACGTCAAAGAAGGGATTAAACGTTTTCCCAAAGCGAGAGCAGCATTCATCACCCCATCGCACCAATTCCCGATGGGCATGACCATGAGCGCGGGGCGCAGAATGATGCTCCTAGACTGGGCTTTCCGCAATAACTCCTGGATCGTGGAAGACGACTACGACAGTGAGTATGATTTCCGCAAACGCCCAATCGCAGCGGTCCAGGGCTTGGACACAAATGCCAGGGTAATCTACGTCGGCACCTTCAGTAAGATCTTATTCCCGTCGCTCCGAATTGGCTACTTGATCGTTCCTTCCGATCTGGTTTCTGCTTTCTCCCGGATTCGCCAAGCTTCGGATCTATCTCATTCTACGCTGGAGCAAGCCGTGCTGGCGGACTTTATCGAAGAGGGCCATTTAGCCCGGCATATCCGGCGAATGCGTATGCTCTACATGGAGAGAAACGAGATGCTGGCGGCTCAAATCCAGAAGCAACTCGGTTCTACTGTCGAGTTAGTCAGCGCCCACGCCGACATGCATTTAGTTTGTCTGCTCCCTTCTGGGGTTGAAGACACGATCGTCTGGCAGCGTGCTGCCGAGGGAGGCGTCGCTTCCTGGCCCTTATCAATCTGCTATCAAGGAAACCCAGAGCGAGGGGGCCTCATCCTTGGTTACGGCGGCGTCGGTCAAAAGCAAATCGAGGACGGCGTAAAGAAGCTCGCCGCGATTATTGCGGATAGCCTCTGAATCTCTTTCGGAGCGTTGCTGGGACACGCGAGATCGGAGGGATACGCGCCTGGAGGGGAGCCGCTTTTGACTGCTCGCATTTCCAAGCGCATCAATGGCGCGAAAAATTGTGGCACGTACCTCAACCGTCGATAGCAGGCGGCTCCCGGAAACGTTTCGTCGCGTGATATGCACTATTCGTGCCGTTTCGGTTTTCCGGCTAACAAAAGGGGATGGGCACGCGCTGGGTAATTCGCGGGAGCCGCCTGCTGCCCAGCGGTTCGGCCGTTTTGTACGATTAGCAGAAACTCGCGATGTGTTTTGCAGCAGTTTAAAGCGGCTCCCCTCCAGGCGTCTAGCCTCCGATCTCGCTTGCCCCGGAGCCCACTGTCTCTGAGGCCCAAAGCGTGTGCTTTGAAGCCGTGATGATATCGAAGCTACAGATGTTAGCCTCAAAACGTAGTCGCTAGCTTTCGCCTCGGTGTTTTCAATAAAAAAAATCGGATCAGCCTGTCCACAACGGCGGTTCTTATCCGTCGTGTTTGTGGAACTATGAAGCAGGTCACCGCCGGCTTTTTCCCGCCAATCACCTTTGAGCGTGAGCAATCCAGGCCGTTATATCACCGGCTATACGATTGGTTTCGATCAGCGATACTAACGGGTCAATTGCGCCCTGGGCAGAAGATTCCTTCGACACGTTACCTAGCCGCTGAGTTAAAGGTTTCCCGCATTACGGTGTTGTGCGCGTTCCAAAAGCTATCCGCCGAAGGGTATATTGAAAGTTCCGCCGGCTCGGGAACCTACGTAGCAAAATCGATCCCGGATCAGGTAGCGCGGCTAAGGCTCAGCAAGCACCCAAGATTAATCGATCGTCCGCAATGCTCCGGATCGCGGAAGATTTCCCAACTCAGCGCTGAGCTGGCTCCGTTCCCGACTCTGCCATTTGGTCTCGACGCGTTCCGGGTCGGGTTGCCTGCGATCGATCATTTTCCAATATCGACCTGGTCGCGGCTCGTAGCTCGGCATTGGAGACAACCAAAGAAAGAGATGCTGATGTATGGCGATCGGATGGGATTCGGACCGTGCCGGGAAGCCATTGCCGAATACGTGACGACGGTCCGAGGCGTACGTTGCGACGCATCGCAGGTGATGATCGTGAACGGCTCCCAACATGCCTTACAAATTGCAGCGCGGACACTGCTGGATCCTGGCGACCCCGTCTGGGTCGAAGAACCGGGGTATCCAGGTGCAGTTCAAGCTTTCCATAGCGTAACCGGAAAACCCATCCCGGTGCCGGTCGATGACGAGGGCTTAGACGTGAAAGAAGGCACGCGGCGTTGCCCCAAAGCGAGAGCCGCATTTATCACTCCGTCCCATCAATTCCCGCTGGGTATGACCATGAGTCCCGGGCGCAGAATGATGCTGGTACAATGGGCTCTTCGTAACAACTCCTGGATCGTAGAAGACGACTACGACAGTGAGTCTGATTTCTGCAACCGTCCGATCGCAGCAGTCCAAGGATTGGACACAAATAGGCGAGTAATCTACATAGGCACCTTTAATCAGGTACTATTTCCATCGCTCAGGATTGGCTACCTGGTCATACCTTCCGACCTGGCTTCCGCATTCTGCCGGGTCCGGCAGGCTTCGGATATTTCTCATTCCACGCTCGAACAGGCTGTACTAGCCGACTTTATCCGAGAAGGACACCTCGCCCGGCATATCCGGCGGATGCGTGTGCTCTACATGGAGCGCAACGAGCTGCTGGTGGCAGAGATCGAAAAGCAACTGGGCGCCACGGTTGAGATAATCGCCGCCGAAGCCGGCATGCATCTAGTTTGTCTGCTCCCTGACGGGGTCGAAGACAGGATCGTATGGCAACGAGCCGCCGAGGCAGGCATCGCCTCCTGGCCTTTATCGATCTGTTATCAAAGAAACCCGGAGCGAGGGGGGCTGATCCTCGGTTACGGCGGCGTTGACCAGAAGCAAATCCAGGATGGTGTGAGGAAACTCGCCGCAATCATTCAAGACAGCCTCTGAGCCCGATTCGTGGAGCGTTGCCTCACTGCGAGGCCGATCGATCGGAGCCATAGGGCTATCGGCGAATTCGGGGATTCCGTGTGTTAACCTATCCTTGGATTTCGAAGGAGGTAAACGCAATCCATTCCGGACCTCGTTTTTCTACCAATACAAAAACGTTGTAGGTTGACCCTGGTTGAAGCCCTACGAACTTGAACCTGTTTTTTCTCGTGAAATAGACACCGTAAATTTCTTGGGAGAAAACCAGGTAACGAGTTCTACTGTCGACAAAGGTCCAGGTTAGTTGCGCCGAAGTACGCGTGGTTTTGACGGACAGGAAAGTGACACCGGGAGAATATGCTCGAGCGCTCTTGGCGATCGGAAAAGTTACGTCACTTCCGTTGTCACCATTCATGGTCTCTATACGGCGGACAAAAACTAGGATAACGATCGATGTCGAATCGAGCCTAAGATGCGCGAGCGAATGCCGGGCGAAAGAGCCACTTCGCGAATAAATTATGGTACCAATGAGGATTTTCTTAAACTGGTGAGGGTACTCGGTTAGTTCTTGCGAGTTATGGCGACTAAAATTGCGCTAAGAGTTCTGGCAATCGGCCTATTTGCTGGAACGCTCGACATTGCCGACTCGCTAATCTTCAACATCCTGCGCGGAATAACCCCGGTGATGGTGCTCCAATATATTGCGAGCGGCTTGATCGGCGCGGCCTCTTTCCGAGGAGGCCTGGCTTCGAAGCGGAGAGAGGGCCGTTCAAGAATATCTGCGATTTGTCCGAAGCCGAGCTCGATCGTTTGATTGTTATAAAGCAAGATACATCTCTTCGAGAAGGAACGAATATGACGGATTCAGAAGAACAATAGTTCTGCAGCCAATTTGCTGAATGGAACCCGCGTTTTTAGCGATGGCCATTGCCTCCGGGCTTCATGCAGTCGAGGAATACCTCTACCCAGGAGGCTTCTTGTCCTGGCTGCATTCTGTTTTTCCTCGTACAGCCCCCGGGTCGGTGGGCGCGATCATCTTCAACGGCGTATTTTTTTGCCTGGTGTTGTCGCCTCTATTTTCTAACGCTCAAAGGACTCCGATCTTTAGCTTATCGATTGCTGGTCTGCTCCTGGCCAACGGCGCTCTGCATGTGATCGGTACGCTGGTCACCCGGCGCTATTCTCCTGGCACAGTTACCTCCGTCTTCTGCTACCTCCCGACTTCTGTCTACTCGCTGCTAACTGTTGCCCCAAAATGGCATATGGGAGTTCCACAAGTTATTGGGGCAATCTCACTTGGGGTCCTTTGGCAACTTCTCCCACTGGGAGTTATGGCACGCCGTTCTTGGCGATGATCCAATGAGCCTGACATGGTGGGAGTGAGCATTTCCGCAATCTTGGACGTATTCGTGCTCTGCACCTGGTTCAGTCGACCCAGAAGCTACTTGTCCCCAGTGCTTACCGCGGACGGGAAGCTGGACTGTGCGCCGAAATAACACTCAATTGATTCCAACTTTCCGTTCGTGATTCGAAGGTACTCCACATTCTGGAACGTTTTACCGTTCTTAGTGTGGCAAAGATACTTCACGAAAGCATCGTCCGCACCAGTGCTGATTCGCTCCAAGTCAAAATGTCCAATGAAATCAACCTGTGTGTCCCAGCATTTTGACTTGAAGGTGCTTTTGCTGATGTGGTCGTCGCCGGCCGCGCTGCTAAAGGTGAAGTTGTCGGC
>JAFAHI010000161.1 GCA_019237325.1 Verrucomicrobiota bacterium
CCAGTAGGTACGCTAGTTTGGGTTCGTTCCCGCTCCTCGTCGTCGTGTTCGGCGTTGATTTTTCCGATTTTAGCTGCTCCCGGCATCTTCGGATTCGGGTTGCGCAGCCTGGCAAGATAACTCGTGCGAGTCTGGATATTCAGGTACTCGAGCAGATGATACCCCTGAGGCAATTGGCGTTCTTTCGCTACCTGGCTTTCGGGATCTTTCATATCCCCAAACACAATCGCTCCCGCTGGACATGCCTCTTGGCAAGCCGATCGCACACTATCAGTTGGAAGTGATAGATCGCCGGTGACACCAGCCTTAATTTTTTGCGAAATCTTGGCTGTCTCGATCCGCTGGACGCAATAAGTGCATTTCTCCATGACACCGCGGCTCCGCACCGTGACATTCGGATTCTTTTGCAGCTTAGAGATCTCATCCATGCCCCACTTAGCCAGCGGACCAAGGATAAGCGTCTGTTTACCTTGGAAGCCAGGCAGCCCGTGCTCGATTTTATCCAGCACCGACCGATCGTTGTAATTGAAGAAGTTAAACCGGCGAACTTTGAACGGACAATTGTTCGAGCAATATCGGGTTCCGATACAGCGGTTGTACACCATTACGTTCAGACCCTCTTCGCTGTGCACCGTGGCATTGACCGGGCAAACCGTCTCACAAGGCGCGCTTTCGCAATGCTGGCACATCATCGGCTCAACCACCATTTCGGGGTCTTCGTCGAGGTGCGGATTGCTCACATCGCCATCAGCGCTGGAGAAATAACGGTCGATCCGCATCCATTGCATCTCTCGGCCGCGTTCACACTGATCTTTACCAACGATTGGTATGTTGTTCTCTGCCTGGCAAGCGATCACGCAGGCAGAACAGCCGATACAGGTATTCAGATCGACCACCATCGCCCACTGGTTAGGAGCACTCAGCGGAGGATGCGAATACAGGGAGATATTGGGTGGGATGTCGGCATCCATCCACATCTTCTGAGCGAATGCTGGGTTTTTCTCGTAATCCTCGAGCGAACCTTCTCGGACTAAAGCGCGACCCTCCATGCTATGATGGATCTGCGTGCGAATCAGCTTATACCCATCCTTGTGCACTAACTTGATCGTCACGCCGGTAGCGTAATAGAGGGCGGCGGTGGTTCGAAGTTTGTAGGCATCGAATCCGGTGCCTTCGCCAACTCTACCCACCCGCTCTCGCCCGTAACCAAGCGGGAACGTTAACGAATTGTCTGCGTGACCTGGCGCAACTAGCACCGGTGCAGTTAATTTGCGGTCTCCGACCGTGATCTCGATCAAGTCGCGTTCTCCTAACCCGAGATCTTTCGCCGTAATGGGGCTGATTTGTACCGCGTTGTCCCAGGTCAGCTTGGTGATCGGGTCGGGCATTTCCTGCATCCAGGCATTGTTCGTGTAACGCCCATCGTCTACACGGTAGTCGCCAGGGAAGACGATCTCGATAGCATTGGCACTGACTGGACCGGGAAGCGTGGTCGCAGCCTGAACTAGCCCGGAAATGCCGCCAAAGTTAGGTTTGGCCGAGCTAGCCTGATAGACGGTGTCGGCAGTAAATCCGTGGCGCAATAAGCCAGTCCAGGCCTCTTCGAAATCGCCGCTGCCGGCAAACGTCTTGAACGTTTCCCGAACAGCTTCGAGGCCGCTCGGGATAGCCACAAGTTTGGTCAAAAGGTCAAGCTGCGACCAGCCACCGAACAGCGGCAGGATCATCGGTTGAACCGGGAGATACGTGCCATTGGGATCGCGCTGATCTCCCCAGGCTTCCAGAAAATGGGCCTCGGGGACGAACCATCGGACATTCTCCGAGGTTTCATTCTCCCAGTAACCAAGTTGAACGACCTCAGGGATCTGCTTCTGAATCTGCTCCGCCCACTGAAGATCTGCGGGCGCGGTATAGGCTGGGTTACCGGCCAGAATAAATAACCGCTTCACCGTCCCAGCCTTAGCATCCTTGGCTAAATCTTGGATGGTACCACCCTTTATCTTGGGGGCGCTGAGAACCTTGATAGTAGAACCGAATGCCTCCAGCGCATTGTTTATCGCATACGCTAGCGCCTGAACCGCGGCCGGGTACCGATTGCCCAAAAGCACCAGGCTCTTGCCTTTGCGAGCTGCGAGGTCGTTCGCGCACTCGGTGACCCATTTTTCGTCGAAGGCGACCGTGGTCTTAAACTGGCCGGCCAGCGATGTGAGTCCTTGGTCGCCTGTGGCCGCGGCAATCTTATTGGCGAGCGCAACGGCAAACGACGGGATATGAGAGGCCGGGCACCGTAACCGATGATCCGCCATTCCGCTCGTGATGGTGAACCGGTTGTCCACCGAATAGAGCCGGTTGACGGCTTCGGTTGAACCTCGGACTCGGCGGCGAGCACTAAAAGCTTTGATGTTATCTAGGGTCTGCTCCAGGCCCAGG
>JAFAHI010000001.1 GCA_019237325.1 Verrucomicrobiota bacterium
ATAAAAGAGCCGGCGTTGGCGTGGTACCGATAAGTGGCGAAGAAGGTTTTTCCGCAGTCCAAATCGGTGCGCCAAAAAATACCAGATGCGTCGGAAAATCGTTGCATTAAGCCAAGGATAACAATACTGAGGCCAGTGAGGCTCAACACCCACCAAAACCGGCGCCGCCAGCGGTCGCGTGTGCTGAGATCACTGGCCACGCAAAAGGCACAAAATAGCCCGCTGATCAATACCATCTGATTCCAAGATGTGTTCTGATCCACCGAGCCTGGCCAAGACGGTACGGGTTGAGATACAGGGTGGAAATAATAGACTGCGGCGTCGTAGATTAACTTCGCATTCCAGGTCATCCACCAGCCGTAAGCAAGAATTAACAGACTGAGTCCGACGGATACCCAACTAATTCGCAGCCACCTTCCCCGCATCAACACAGAAATCGCGAACAGTCCTCCAAGCCAGCAGAGAGCCTTCGCTAACCACTCCTTGGTTTCTGGGAAAGTAGTCCCATATGCCCAGGGCGCTGCGACGATAAGAATTACCAGGCACCAACCCGGTAAATCCTCTACCAGCACCTGCAGACCATTACCGCGAGATCGGTGCGCACGGCTTCTTCTTTTTCGTTCACTCTCTGGAGTTGCCGGCCGAGCAACCACATTACCATCGGCTCCCCATCTCCGAGAGCCATCGGGTCGTTCAGCTAACATACTATTACATCAAGGCTTCCACGGATTAGTGCTTCTTCGTCAAGAACCTAATAGGCTGAGGTTGGCGGATGAAAAATCTGCTTTATCGTCTCAAACAAAATCTGCAGGTCTCGCCAGATAGACCAAAACTCGAGGTAGAAAGCATCGTACTTAACCCTCTCGCTAATAGCCTCCTGGCTCGTGACCTCGCCCCGGAACCCGCGCACTTGCGCTAAACCAGTAATCCCGGGCTTAACAAAACTGCGGACCAGGTAGGTTTGTAAGGCAGCACAAAACTTCCGATCATGAATTAACATATGCGGTCGCGGACCGACTACGCTCATCTCACCGCGCAGCACATTGATAAACTGAGGGAATTCATCGATGCTCGTCCGTCGCAACCATCGGCCGGCGGAGAACACTCGGATGTCGTTTGAGGTCGCCTGTTTCCCCGACCTGGCCTTCGGGTGCATCGTCCTGAATTTCAGAATTCTGAATCGCTCCCTGGAAAATCCCGCCCGCGTTTGCCGATAGAACAAAGGCCCCGGCGATTGCAACCGGTGAAGAATTGCCACTAACAACATTAGTGGTGGCAAAACAAAAAGCACTACTGGAATACTGATCGCTAAGTCTAAACCTCGCTTGATCAGTCGGTTCATTGGCTCTTCCAATGGCTCTTCCCGGACACCGATGAACTCGACTCCGTAAAGACTAAAATACGAGATCGGACGCTTAAAGATTTCCGGCAAATTGTTAACTACCAACAAGCGAATCCCGAGCCGGTCGCTTAACGCAACGATTTTTTCTAGATTACTTTGCTCAGGAGGCAGCTCCAAAAGAATGATTTGTTGGATTCTTTCCTGACGGATCGTCCGTTCGAGTCGCTCGAGGTCAACTGACTCAGGCAAGTTGGAAGCACCGAGAAATTGGTCTGAATGCTCTAAAAAATTAGCGACATCCAACCCCAATTCCGCCGTCTGCCGGCCCCACAGCTTCATCTCCCGAACCTTCGCAGACGAACCGACCAGTAAGACTTTGCGTTCGTGCCGGTCGGAAAACAGCGTCCGCACCAGCAGCTTCGGCAAAGTCAGATGAGAAACGAGAAAGGCCAAATAAAGGAGCGGAAGAAAAGTGAATAGAAACAAGCGCGAAACACCCGCGTCCCTTAACAACACCAGCGACAGTAAGATAGTAGCGCCGATATAGGCAGCATTTCTCAACGCGACAATGTGGCTGGCTAAAGGATCAGAACGCGCAATCGCATCGTTCAGTTTATGGGAATTGATGCTCGCCCAAAGAAGCCCCAGGGCCGCTATTAACTGGTAGAACAGGTAGTGTGCCCAATCGAAAGGATCGTTGGAATGGAACATCGCCATGGTCAGAGCCAGGCATAACCAAAAGCAGATGCTCAGGACGACAAAGAGCGTCAGATAGTAGAACTTCTTAAAACCCTTATATCGGTTATAGACCATTTTGCCCTCTTAAAGAAGCTCGGTAGGAGCGAAGCCGGAAAGCGTTGGTGAATCTCCGCAGGCTGCTCCGCCTTCTACTATAACAGCTAGAACTTCTAGAAAATAAAGGCGTCACAAACCTCGCTGATCTACTAAGAAAAATCCACCGGCCGCTAACCCCGTGGTTAGCGAGTCTTTCTCGACTGAGTGTCCCTTCCCTTTTTCGGTTCCCTTAAACCTCCATCCCTGCCCTGTTCCGCCGACTTTGAGTGGTGTGATTATTTAGATCCAGGTGTCACAGGCGACAAAGTCACACCAACTCCGATTGTGTTTGCCGGGTTAAACCACGGCATCGTCAACACCTCGTTAATCGGAACGGTCCCGGCAAGTAAATCGGAAATATAGGTAAGGAGATTGGCGAACGGGCTCGGATTTTGGCTGAGCGCGAAGTAAGCTTCCGTCAAAATCGCCGATGCCTCTGACTTCGGTGCGCCACTAATCGCGGCGTTAATAATTGCGGGTCCCAGGTCAGGATTACCTTGAACCGCGGCCACCACGAGAGCGGGGATCTGCTCTGCTGGAGCCGCACCCACTATAGATTGTATTAAATTGCTGGCTTCGCCCCCTGATTTTACCGAAGCAAATGCCTGTTTGGTGAGCGCGATAGCCCGCCCATAGTCCTGGTTGGCTAACGCCGACCGAATCGCAGAAGCATCCTGCGCCGCTAATGGAGCCGCCAAAGCTAACGTTACTGCCAACAATATCTTATAAAAATGATGCGTCATCAGATCTCACCTTTGGAGTTTTGCAGGTCTCGTTGTAGTAATTTTAGTGGAATTAGGCAATATTTCTTTTTAGAAAAATTGTAACGCAAACTCCCAAGAAGCCAGGAGCCAGAATCCAGGATTCGACACCGGTAGGGATGAGCTCCCCGCTCATCCGTCCGTGGGTGGCAGCCTCGCCTACGAGGCCGAGGCCGATGCCGTCGGCACGATGGAGGGGAGCCGCTTTTACCCGAACCCTGTTTGCACGCACATTCTTGAAACCCCGCGTTTACCAGGTGGGCGGGCGCGAGCAGGCGGCTGCCGCGAACGTCTCCTCACGCTGCTACAACCCACAGCGATTCACCTCGTTTTTACCAGCGCAACACGATAAGGCCAAACCGCAACATGGGACGTTTGCGGGAGCCGCCTGCGAGACAACGTCTCCGAAATACGATGGTTGTTTGCACGATCACCTCAGGTTACGGCCAACCTCCAAAAGCGGCTCCCCTCCAGCCGCCGACCGGGTCGGCCGCTGGCGAGGCAACGCTCCACATCTAACCCGTATAGTCGATAAAAAGAATGTTTGGAACGAGGCGCTCACCTTTCACTTCTCACCTCTTAGCTTTTGTGCTAATCGGCGTTTGGAATTAGGGATCATTCCAATCTTTGGAGCTGTGATAATGACTATATTGTGGCTAAGCAGTCTTTCTTTTACCGGTAGCGGCGAGCTCCTGCTCGACAGCGACTATCTCTCCCAATTAGTCTCGCCTCCGCAATTTCTAGATCAACCGGAGCTCGTCCCCACTGCATTTTCAATCGCCAAATGAGAATTGCGCTGCTTTCCGGAGCCTTTCCACCGCAATTCGACGGCATCGGTGATTACAGCTGGTGGTTTTCGCAGGCGCTGGCGAAACTCGGCCACCAGCTCACCGTTTTCACCAGCTTCGCCGAAGATCGACCCAAGCCGGTCAACGTCGATGTTGTCTGCTGCTTCGATCCCTTGCAGCCGCAAACAATGAGCGCGCTTCCTGAGGCGATCCGAAAGGCTGGACGTTTTGATTGGCTGGTCGTTCAATACAACCCTTTTTCGTTTGGCCATCGAGGGCTCGCCCCCAAACTATTACCGGCTCTGCAAGAAGCGGCGGTCCCAATCGTACTGAATTTTCACGAGACGTACGTTCCTCTCTGGCCATGGCGCTACACAGTGATGCGTCTCTGGCAATACCCGCAGTTCGCATTCCTGGTTCGAGCGGGCCGTTGTCATTTCGTTTCGACAGAGCGATGGATCCCTCAGGTGCGTCGCTGGACGAAGAAACCGTGTTTCGCGCTACCGGTTGGCCCGAATCTGCCTCGCTGCGAATTGACGAAAACCGAGGCACGCGCAAAACTGGGGTTGCCGGCAGATGCACTGATACTGGGCGTCTTTGGCTTCAGCCATGGAAGCAAACTAACGGAGTGGGTCGGTGCTGCAGCTAAGCGGATCCACGCTCGATACCCTCAAACCCGGATTTTGAGTGTGGGACAAATCGGAGACAAGTTGGACGCGGTCCGGGGTCAGGTCCCGATTGATCGCTGCCCTAGTCTCCCCGGTGCCGAGGTTAGTGTACGACTTCGCGCGATGGACCTCTTTCTCGCACCCTTGACCGACGGCATTTCTACCCGACGCGGCTCCATTATCGCCGCTTTTCAACATGGTCTGCCCGTTTGCTCGACCGTTCGGCCTCACAGCGACCGGCTTCTACGCGATCTTTCCAGCCCAGCCCTCTTGCTTACTTCGGCCGATGACGAGAGCCGCTTTCTGGAAGCCGCTGAAGAGATGGCGAAAAGATCTCTGCTTAACCCAAATCTCGGGGCCGATATGGCGAAGCTCCACGATCAACATTTTGCTTGGCCGGTGCTGGCACAGCGATTTATCGCGACGCTCCAGGAAGCGGAGAATTCTCCGAACAAGAGGCCAGAGAATGAATAGTTCTCCGGAGTTGATTGTCGTACCATCAGGCAGAGAGCATGGCGGCGCCGAAGAAGCTCTGCTGCAATATGTAAGCTTCCGGACAAGCCATGGGGTCCGCCCTTACGTTGTCGTTCTCGAGTCAGGCTCTCTGGGGCAAGCACTGGCGGCTCGCGATGCCATCGTCACCACAATCAATGCCGGCCGGCTCCGCGAGATCCCGCGATTGATCCGCACGATTCAAAAAATCGTTGCCATCGCCAGAGATGAGCACTCAAAGATAATCCTGAGCTGGATGACAAAGGCCCACATTTACGGAGGCATTGCCGGCGCAATCGCCGGCATTCCCGCAGTTTACTATCAGATGGGACTTCCAGATAGCGGCACGATCGATCGAATTTGTCGGGCATTGCCTGCTGCCGGGGCACTGGCGTGTTCTGAGTTCGTTGCGCGCGAACAACAAAAGAAGGTCCGGTACCCGGTTCTGTCCGCCCCTTTGGCAGCGGATATTACTCGCTTCGAATCAGCCAGGCAACTGTGCGTCCCAAAACTGAAACAGGATTTTGGTTTTGATCCGGACAGACCACTCATCGGGATCGTCGGGCGTCTCCAGCGCTGGAAAGGAATGCATGTGTTTGCGGAAGCTATGGCCAAGGTGATCGAGGCTAAACCGGCCTGCCAGGGAGTAATTGTCGGTGGACCGCACGATCTCGAACCGGAATACGCCGACTGGCTAAAGCAGCGTGTCGAAGCGCTGGGTTTAGCCAAGAAAGTAATCCTGGCCGGTGCTCAGCGGAACATTCCTGAATGGATGCAGGCAATGGACATCTTCGTTCACGCGTCGGATCGCGAACCTTTCGGGATCGTGGTGGTTGAGGCAATGTCGCTGGGCAAGCCGGTGATCGCAACCAAGCCAGGAGGACCCGAAGAGATTATCCAGGATAAAGAAAACGGCTTGTTAGTTTCTGCTAACAGCCCGGCAGCACTGGCAGATGCTGTGCTTGGCTATCTATCGCACCCGGACCTTGCTGGCCGGCTCGGATCCGCCGCTCGGCAACGAGCTCTAACCTTCACGCCAGACGGATTCGCGAAAAGGGTGAGCCAAGTTCTGGAAAGCTTTAGCCGTTGAATTCAAACCCTGGACTTAAAATCCGCAGATCTTAAATCGGTTTTTGAGTTCAGGGGAGTGCCAGCGGTTGCCCTGCATGCCAAAACCATCCTCTGTTTCAACGATCCCTACCCCCCTTGACCCGCAGCTGCTTCTTAGCCCTTACAAAACCTGAGCCTCACGGCGGCCGGCTTTTTCTTCGGCCGCGACTCTTCGAGTTGAGCTCTGCCCATACAACCCTTCAACGTAATCTTTCATTTCCTGAAGAAACCGTTCTCGGCTAAAGCTCAGAACCTTTCCCCGAATGGTCTGGCTGTCCCAAGATAGCTTTTGTGATCGCTGCACCGCTTCAGCCAGCGACTCCGGGGTCTGCTCGTCGAATAGGACCGCTGTAACGCTCGGTTCAAGAGTCTCTAGAGCGATGCCGGCCCCGTATGCAATCACTGGCCGACCCGCAGCCAGCGCTTCCAGAGAGACTGTTCCGAAATCCTCCAATCCGGGAAAAATCAGCGCGCGGCAATTCTCTAAATAATGTTTCGCCTCTTGATCTGATACTCGACCTAGGAATGAGATCGAAGGCCCCGCCATCGCTTGTAGTTGAGCGCGATCCGGGCCATCACCCACGATCACCAATTTTTCGCCAAGTTGATTAAACGCTCGAACCGCAACGTCGATCCGCCGATAACCGACCAATCGCGCCAAGACCAAGTAGTAGTCGCCGAATTTCGCGTCCGCCGAAAACCGATCGACGTTCACCGGGGGATAGATCAGGGTCGACTCTCGGCCATAGCAATCTGTTATTCGCCGCTGAATGTAACGGGAAACGGCGATAAATCGGTCCATTTTTTGGGCGCATTGGTAATCCCAATCGCGAAGAAGCCGAAGGAAAGCGGCTGCCGTTTTTCTTAGTGTCGGACTCTTTATTTCGCGCTCTAAGTAGTCGTCCGGATACCAGAAAAACCGAGGCGGAGTGTAACAATAGCAAACCGTCTTAGATGAGTCCGTGACTCGGATCCACTTGGAAAACCCGCTGCTGCTCACCAATACGACGTCTGCGTCTACCGGTGAAAATGAGCGGAACGCAAATGGATAAATCGGGAACAGCGCTTTGAAATGCCGGCGAATGCCGGGGAGATGTTGCATCCAGCTGTTTCGTATGTCCCTATCAACGAGCGCGGGAAAGGCCTTCAACCCCTCGTAATCTGTCGCGCTTGTGTAAATCGGCGCGTCTGGAAAAGCACTTACTAACGCCGCGATAAGCCGTTCAGCCCCTCCCATCTGAATCAAATAGTCGTGAACAATCGCTAGCCGTATTTTGCTTTCGCCCATAGCCAAATCCTTCCCGTATCGACGCCTTAGACTTCGCGGCGTCCTATCGCCGCAGGACGCGCTCTCGCTTTTTCGATCCCGTCTTCCGTGGCCGGCCGCGGCGTAATAACGGCCGGAGCATTCCGATTAATAAAGTCGGTCCATTCTTTCAAAACGCTGTCCAAGCCAAAACGCCGGATCGCCGCTTGCCGCCCATTAGCGGCCAATTGCCCGGCCCATTTGCGATTCTCCAAGAGCTCGTAAATTGCACTCGCCAACTCGACCGAATTGCTGGGGCTGACCAAGATGCCGGTCACCCGATCTTCGATTATCTCAGACGGACCGCCCCCCTTCGTCGCAATAACCGGTTTTCCCGCCAGCTGAGCTTCCACAATTACCCTGCCGAATGGCTCCGGCGAAGTCGAACAATGCACCACCACGTCGACTGCTTTTAAGTAGGGCAGAACATCCGTTTGGAAGCCTTCAAATTGCACCTGAGTGCTGACCCCAAGCTTCTCCGCTAGAGCGAACAATTCGCGTTTGTACTGTTGATCTGCCTCGGTGAAAAGTGCGTCTCCGACAATCACCCCATTAACATCCGGCAGCTGCTTCAACGCTTCGATTAGGACCTTCTGTCCTTTCCACGCGGCAATCCGACCAAAAAGTCCGACCAACGGTTTATCTTCTCCGCCGAGCGCCTTGCGTAGTATTCGACTCTGCGCGGCGACGTCGGCGCCAAACCGTTCTACCGCAAAGCCGTTCGGGACAACCTCCAGATTACGGTTCTTACCGCCCGCCTTCCGGTAGGCAGCGGCGCTAGCATCAGAATTGGCGACTATGCCTTTGGCCAAATTGGCCCCGGCAACGAACAACCAGGAATTCAGACGATTGAAATGCTCTGGACCAATAATGTCATGCAGGTGCACCAGCAACGGCTTGCGCAGCAATAGCGCTACCGGTACTGCGACCATCACCGCCTTAGCGGTGTTGGCGTAGAGCAAGTCAAAGCGACTAGCCACACGAGCCAAACTCACGACCAACGAAAGCAAGGCTGGAATCGAGGACAGATAGGAAAACCAGCTCGATTTCTTCCGCACCGATAAACCGGCGGTATCCCGTTTAGGCACTCGGACAACAACGCCATCCTTCTCTAACAGCTCTTGGAACGGACCGGACTCGAACAAAAACACCTCACACCGGTTACGAAGATGAACGGCAATGTCTGCCAAGCAGAGTTGGCCGCCTCCGAGCTCAGCGGTGTAGTCTACAAACAGAATTTTTGGAGCGAGGTACTCGCTTCTCACCTCTCACCTTTCACTTCTCACGTCTCACCTTTTGTGCTGCTCCGCATTCGGGCTTTGCCCTCGTCGTAAAAAATCTTCGAGATCCCGTCATAGTAATTGTATTGAGAATAATCAATCTTTCTTTTTATGACGCTTTCGGCCAGACTCCCTGGCTTGCGCAAATGAGCCGACCACTAATGCCCGAACCTAATGCTCGTTTTGTCGAATGAGACTCGCTTCGCTTTCCGACGCCTTCTCGCCGCAATTGGACGGTATCGGTGACTACTTGTGCTGGCTTTGCGCAAAGGAATTCCAGGATATGCACTTAGCT
Organism: Verrucomicrobiota bacterium; assembly: GCA_019237325.1. GTDB lineage: Bacteria > Verrucomicrobiota > Verrucomicrobiia > Chthoniobacterales > JAFAMB01 > JAFAVN01. The sequence goes on from JAFAHI010000001.1 coordinate 8,877, forward strand.
AAGCCAGTCATCGCTGAGCAGATGGCGATGGGTTTGTTGACAACACAAACCGCTACCCCCTAAATAGCCACTAGTCGGAGAGACCTTACGTCGTTGTAGAAACGCCTGAAATGAAATTGGAGAGAATCGTTACGTCTACTAACGAGAAGTTTAAACTCCGTTTTTTAGCCATGGAGCGTTCGTTACGAGCGACAGGCTGTGACGTGCCGATCTGGGTGATTCCTTACGATCAGACCCGATTCGATTTACCGCCCAATGCGGTCTGGTGGGATCTACCCGAGTTGCGACAATTCCTTTTCGAAAACCAAGCAACCCCTTTAACCCCAAGGTATTATTGTTTAACGATCTCTAATTACCAATTCGTCGACGCAGACGTCATTTTCTTGCGAAACCCGTCTGTGGTCTTGTCCGAGCAAGAGGGATTCATCGCTTCTTGCGGGCATTGGAATAACCCGGCACACACTTACACTGCCGATTCGCTGAAGGTCCTGAAAAAAATCACTACCCGATGGCCGGCGAGAGTCTTCAATGCCGGTCAATTTGCCTGTGACCGCGCACTGTACACGGTTGAGCAGCTAAAACAGACATGTCTCGATCCGCTACACGCAAAAACCTGTTTCAACTTTGATCAGTGCGGAACAGTTTTGTTAGCGAATCTCTCCGGCGTCAAAATTTCCAACCTCACACTGCCTCCGGTGAATATGGAATCCACGTGGGCAGGGTCATACGAAGACGACAATTTTGAGGAATATTGGACGGACGAATCCCGCAAGCCTTACCTATTGCATTGGGCCGGTGTCACTTGGCCTGTGCCGGTCGATCGATTATTCACGAATTTCTTAACACCCGACGAGCGGCAACTTTGGGAAAAAGAGGCCGAAGAAAGAACGTTGAAACGGCGATCTCTGAAGAACCGGCTTCGTAAAGTGCGGGACGCGTCTCGCAATTTCCTAAGGGAAATCGGCGAAGTCCGCACTCCGTGGTAAGCAGCAATCTGGTGGGGCGAGGCTCCCGCATGGCCTTCGCGATTCTTCAGGGACGGCGCCCGAACAATGATGACGTCTTTTCCCCCGCAGCGCCCGCCGAGCCAGACCCATGGTGTGGCCTGAATCCAAGGTTTAGCAGTAGGTCCAGTTTCAGTTAGTTAGCCGACCATCGTTCATGATGATGGACACTGAACCACGCCTAACCGCCTGGAGGGGAGCCGCTTTTGTGCGTTGAAAAGCCTTAGCAAAGGAGCAGAGATAACCCGGTCCGGAGAAACAGCAAAACCCGCTGGCAGGCGGCTCCCGGAAACGTCTGCTGACGTCGCTGCCGGGATAGGTTCAATCAAAGAGGCGACATCACAATAACAATTCACGCCGTGGGTCGTTCGCGGGAGCCGCCTGCTAAAAAGCAAATCGGCAATACGACGCTTCTTTGCGCGATCAGATCAGGTTACGGGCAATGTGCAAAAGCGGCTCCCCTCCAGGGACAACGCTTCGAAGCCTTGCGGGCGGGTGAGATCAATCAAAATCACGTCTTGCCCCTCCCCGTCAAAATGTGCCACGTCCGCTGCAGCCACGGAAAGCGCCGTGAGAGTTTCGACTTCAACAGCTCCCAACTAGCCCGCCGCATATAGTCGGATTCGTCCAGGGACGCTTCTTCAATTTCTTTCGCAAATTTCCCGATGGCGCCGTTCAGCAAGATCACATAGACATGCTTCGGCAAGAGGAAGTGTTGGAAGCGGATACCGCTTTTTGTTAGCTGTCGGCGAATGCGCGCAAGGCCCCCACGAACGGTCGCTGCGTCGTGAAAAGCAATTACGCTATCCGGTCCACAAACACTTAGGCAGAACCCAAAGTCTGCGAAAACGGCCTTATCGGTATGCTCCGCGTCGATAAAACAGAAATCCGGCGCCGGCGAAAATTCTTTTGGATCGAGATCCCGGGCATCGCTATCAAATGTGCGAATCTTTTCGACCGGAGAATCCGGAAAAGCTTCCCGCAAACCGTCTAGCATTCGCTGCGTTGAGTTTCCGGGGTAGTAGACCGCGCCAGTAAACTCATCAGGAAGCGCTAACGGCCGCTTGTCGATCGAATAGATCAGGCTGCACCGGCTATCCACAAGGTGCGGCTGCAACGTGCCGCCAAGGTGGGAACCAATCTCTGCGTAGACATAGTTTCCGGATCTCCGCACACAGCGCTGCAGCAGAAGCAAAGAGCTCCGATCTTCGGGATAGGTTTGGGTCGACACCCGATCGAACAAACTCAGATCCAGGGCGCTAATCCTTTCGTCCACATCAACCATACTTCCGGGGATTTGTCAGAAATACCCCAATAAAAGTCAAGGAGTTCAGGAGTTGCAGGAGTTCAGAAGTTCAGGAGCATGCTGCACATCGCTGGGTCATTCCAGTAGTCAACCTCGCGGAAATGCCTTTTCCGTCTTGCAACTTTGTGATCCGTCCCCTCCTGAACTCCTGAACTCCTGAACTCCTGAACTCCTGAACTCCTGAACTCCTTGAACTCTTCCTGCTCCTCGCACACGATGTGCCCGTGAATTTTCGCTCCACGCCAACGCTTGCGAAGGGTTGCAAGTATTTGCTCTGGTTCACACTCCTTTCGTCGTTCCAACCCTGGCAATGTTTCGCGGCTGGATTTGCAGCGGAATTGCAACTGAAGGGCGGCGCCCATCGAATGTTCCGCCAAGGCTTGGACAAGCCCGTTATTGCCATCAATACCTGGAGCACGGATACCAGACCGCACGACGTTTCGATCAGTCTTAGTATCGAAAACATCTTCAACCGGATTGAGTCTGGGCCACCTCAGCCAGTCTCGGTTCACTTATCGGCCGATGGCGCCCACCTTGAGAAGAAAATTCCACTCGACTCAGGAATTGGCTACCACTCTGTTTTCATTACCCTGGATGACGGCGCAGCGAGTATTACCCGCTCAATCGATCTCGGCATTGTGTGGTCTCCCTATCCAGGAGTTCGACCGAACTCCTTCTTCGCCACCAACGCATCGGCCCGAGACGGAGAGGACCTGCAACTTCTCGAAAGGATCGGAATGAAGGTGCAACGGGGACATTTCGCCCCGAACGTCGCGGCCAAAAGCGAAAAGTGGCCGAGAGAACTGCCTTTCGGAGAGGCGGCACCGCTCGACTTCGCTAGTATGGATAAGGAATGGGAGGCAATGCGGTCACATGGCCTTTGGGTCCTGCCCATCGCGGGCAACGCTCTCGTTGGCGCCGGCGTCTTCGACCGGACTCCATTAGCAGAAAAACTCGGGGCGTATGGTCCCCCTAATGACACCGGACGGTTTCTCCGGACTTGGGAGACTATACTGAAACATTATCCAGAATGGACTACGATCGAATTCTGGAACGAGCCATGGACCTTTGCTTGGACCTGGGCGGATACCCCCGGAGCGTATCGCCAGCTCCAAAAAGCGTGGTGTGATATGGCGCTCACTATCAATCCGCACTACCGTCTCTTGGCCGGAAGCAGCGTCCCTTTCGTGCGCGACGAGATTGAGCCGTTCCCGGACTGCTGGAAAGGGCTTCTTCAAGGCATCAGCAATCACCCCTATGCTGACGGCGTTGTCGAAAAGAACTTCCGCAGCGGCGATGTATTTCGCGCCATTGACGAGACGCGGCTCACAGCACGCGATTTAAAGTTGCCCTACGCTTATCTCACTGAGGGTGGCACCGCCTATCAGAAGGCGCGATCGCCCAACGATAAAGAGCCATTTAACAATCTCGAGAACGCGCAAAAATTGGTCCAATATTACGTCGCGACCGCTTTGGCCGGTGTGTTCATGGGAAACGCCCAATGGGAAATCGGCTACGGACCGGACTGGACCAAGAGTAATACTGCATTCGCCGTATTAACCCATTTCCTGGAGGACAGGGTACCGCTGGTTGACCTTTGGCCTAATCAGGAATTGATATGGGGCGGTATCTTTGCCAACCGAAAGTTCGCGAACCGGACGATCAGGTCGCTACCCCGCGGCTCCGAACTCACCGCCCGCTGGAATGTGAAGGTCCCGGCTGAACGCCGCAAAGACCGCATCAAAGTAGCAGTCATGTGGGGTTTGACTGGCCAGTCCGCGGATTGGCTCGACACCCACGGCGAATTAGTAATCCGGAAAGCGTCAGACCTAAAAGCCTATGACATGATGGGCGAATCGATTCCCCGATCCCATGGGAAACTCATATTACCTCTTTCTCCCTCCCCGGTCTATATCACATCAACCCATCTGAGCGTGGTCGCCATGCGTGATCGGATCCGATCTGGCTTTATCCGTCGCTTAACGCCGATCAATTTTTACGCCTTTTCTTTGAGAGCTCCGGCATCAGAAAAGCAGAAATTGTCGGTTCGTATCCAAAACCAGATCAATCGGCCGTTGAAAGGAACCATGAGTCTCCACGTATCCGGAGCCAAGGAAGACCCTTCGGTTCGCTTCGATGTGGGCGCCGGCAAACTAAAAGAGGTTAAACTCAAATGGCCAACCATCCCGGCCAATGCGGACAATCGGTATCCAATCCGCCTCACCGCTCGTATTGACACCAAGAACAAGCGGCCGGGCGAAAGCTTCCCCGCCCTCTCTCAGTACCAAGCGATCGCAGTGGCCAGATTCGAAAACCGAACGGTCCATTTCAGCGGCGCCCTGTCTGATTGGGACGGTTTTACCCCCGTCACGGTCGACAGCGCCTGGTTTGCTCAAACCAAGGAGAGCACGGAACGGCTACTAAATCCGAACCTGCCGCAAAACGATAAGGACACTAAGCGAGTCGCTGCCCAGGTCTACACTGGCTACGACGACGACTTTGTCTACCTGGGTGCGGCAGTACACGAGGACCAGTTCCAGTGTTCTGCAGGACAACCCTTCGCCGTGCCGACCGGAAATCTGACCACCGTCTTACCTTATCGAGAAGGTGTACCCAACGGCCTGCATTTTATCACCGAGTGCGGCAGCGTCTTCCAATTTTCGTTCGGTTTCCGGGATCGAGTTCCAGGAACGCGCCGCCAGCTGGGCGATCCTTGGGCTTGGAAGGGTGCTTTCTATGATACAGACTATTCCTTTGTGGCGCATGCCTCGGCCGACGGAGATCGTCTAGTCCGGATCTGGGGACCCGATGCCTCACGACGGAATGGCTACCAGACCGAAGAAGTGCCGGGTATCGGGTCGGTTCCCGCAGCGAAAGTAGAGATCACCCGCGATGAAACCCAGAAGCTGACCTTATACGAAATCGCCATCCCACGCCGGCAACTGACACTTTTCGACCCAGCCAAGGGACGCTGCAGATTTGGCTTTCTCGTTTTCAATCGGGACGCCCTTTCCGGGGGTCCGTTGGGCTGGAGCGATGCCTCCGGCGTATTCGACTATTGGCGTTCAGCTGGTTCTTTTTCTCCCACTTGGAAAAGCCATGTGGCCTGCCAGACCTTTTTTGGGATACAAAATCAATCGCGGATGGACACGAATAAGCGCGAATAAATGTCAGCCATTCATGTCAACTCACAGTGACTCGACTGAGCTCGCCGAAATCCTGCCCGGCGGAAGCCGAGTTCTCAAGTGCCGGTTGGCCCCACAATTGCAACTCGGATCCATTTCCGGCGGTTGCCTCATTTCCTCCATTCGAAACTCTGTCGAGTCGAGTAACTATTGGCATGTTGCACGAAAAAGGGCTGGAACTGGTTCGGCTTCGTCTGTGAAACTTGCAACCTTAACGTTAACATAGAAGGATTCGCGCAAGAAGAATCTCTGAGAGCATGGAATAGCGACGGGGTAAAATGAGATTGGAAAAGATCATTACGTTGGCAAACCAGGAGGTGATGCTGCGCTTTTCGGCCATGGAACGGTCTCTGCGAGCTACTGGATGCGATCTGCCGCTTTGGGTCATTCCTTACGACAATCGCAGATTCGATCTTCCGGCGAATGCGATATGGTGGGAGCTGCCCGAAGTCAGAAAATTGCTAGAGGAGCACCGATCTCACCCGATGACCGCTAAATATCAGTGCTTCACCACTGCCAACTACCAATTTGTCGACTCCGACGTGATTTTTTTGCGCAACCCTGAAGAAGTCCTCTCTCAGCAAGAGGGATTCATCACTTCGTGCGGGCATTGGGGTAGTCCGGACCACACTTTTACCCAAGCCTCACTGAAGGTGTTAAAGAAGATTTCGACCTGCTGGCAAACCCTGGTTTTCAATGCCGGCCAATTTGCCTGTGACCGAGCGCTATACAGCCTTACAGATCTCGAAAAGCAATGCCGCGACCCGCGCTATATAGATACTTGCCTCAAGTTTCCCTTCCACGATCAGCCCGGAACCGTACTCCTCGCGAACCTTTCCGGCGTCCATATTTATAACCTGACCCTTCCTCCCGTATCCATGGAGTCGACTTGGGCCGGTTCCTACCCAGACGACAATTTTGCGGCGTACTGGCAAAGCAAAGACCGAAAGCCCTACTTGTTACATTGGGCTGGCTGCGACGTAACCGTCCCACGCCCGATCGATCAGTTGTTCTTAGATTATTTCACAGAGGATGAACGCCGGTTATGGCAACACGAAGTCGCGGAGACCTTGGCACGGAAACTCCGGCATCAACGATCCTTGAAAACGCACCTTCGCAAGCTTGCCCATGCATCGCAGGCATTTATGTCAGAATGGAAACGGTAGTAACCAGCTCTGCTCGCTCCGTTTCCTCCTATTTAAAAGCGCTCGTGTGCGGCATCAAGGATGCGGCTCTTGAATGACGAGCGCCACCGCAGGTCTTCCTGCTTTCAGACGCCGGCTCACCTTGATCGCCAGACGATAAAACGGGGCTTCTACCGCTAGATGAAATGGATAAGCGAGGATGACGGCACATGCGATGGTAAAGAAGTTGCCGCCGATCGAAGCCCGGAGTGGGTACAAGAAAGTGAGCACCCCCAAGATGCCAGGAACCGCCGGGTGCATTAGATAGAGCGAATAAGTCCAATTTCCGGCCCATTCCAAAATGCGAGGAGCAGTGCGTTTCCTTCGATAGGCCACCTCCAAGCCTAGCCAGAAGCAGGCAACCATGGCAAAGACATTCAGGGTGAAAGGATTGGATAGATACACCGACGCCGCATGGAACCGCACAATCTCGATCACAATGGTAAACGCGAAAACAAAGCCTCGAACCAGCCACATCACTGCGGTCGACGGCTCTGGAAATCGCGGATACGATTCGGCCAACCAACACCCAACCAGAAAACAGGGCAGGCCCATGACCCAGTTCCACGGCCCAAAGGCGGCGTACCCTCCATACCAACTTTTAATGTCCGATAAGTGGGATAACGCCAGGCCATAAGCAAAAATCTGCCCCACTAAAATCATCGGCCACCAGCCAAATCGCCGCCGCAGTACAAGCAGCAAAGGATAAAGTAGGTAGTATTCAATCTCGCAAATCAGGCTCCAGAATGGACCCGGCTCTTGCGGCGACAACTTAATCCCTGACCAAACCCACAGACAAAACGCGATCAGGGCCGGTCCCCCAGCTCGGATCAGCCGGCGACTCCAGAAAGAGGGGATGTTGACGGTTAAATCCTTGCGAGACGCGAAATGGATACCGAAACCGGAAATCACAAAAAAGACGATTAACGCTGCTGGTCCATTGAAAAGAGAAGTTAAGATCCCTCTCGTGATCATCCCAAGTACGCCCTGACCGTTTCCCAAGTAAGCGGGGGGGACGAAACCGCCGTAGTGGAAGATTACGATGGAAAGACCGCAGATGAACCGCATGCTGTCTAACCCCTGTACTCGATCGTTCGACTCGCCTCGTTCTCCCATCGCCTAAAACCTCATGCGCTCATCTGCAGTGACACCGCAACCGTGCGAGACCGACAGATCCTAACAGCTATTGTTGCCATCCTTTCTGAGTTTTCTAGAATCCGAACCGTTTTGTCCAGCAATAATCTCGAACCCTCGGATATGCTTTGCTGGCGGTGCGCTTGCAGTGCTATCCCGAGACAGCGATCATTTTTTGGAAGATTCTTGCCTTTGCGTGAGATTTTCAGGAGGGGATCGATAGCCGGCTCAAGGCTTTTTAACATCAGGGCCCAGAGGTCGCAGAGAAAGTAGGGAATCAAATCAACAATATGTAAAGATCACAAAGGACATTAAGACGGAACTTTTGAACAGGAGCCCGCTGAGGACGCGGAGGACAAATCTTAAATCGTTCCTTACCAGCGCTGTAAATCTCTTACCTCTGCGATCTCCCTTTCCTCCTGTTTAAAATCCGAGTCTGTCTTTGTGGCCTTTGTGATCCTTACGTATTGTGATTCCTCTGACACATGTTCGCCAAAGGTGCAGGGTGATGCATCCTCTGCTACCTCTTGTTCAAGAATTTCTGGCTTTGTTTTTCCCCTCTGCGCTAAGTTTTTGCGTGAGGTTTTCCTGTTTCGGTTGCGCCTCCACCGCTCTAGCCATTGGCGGTTCTGGGTTTAGCCCAGACCCAACGTTGCGGTTCGCCTCGTCCTTCATCCAGGTATTCCGCGAATCTAGCGGCGCTGATTTTGCCGTCCCACAGGAGTTTATAACGATCCACGAGACCGTCCCTGCTTTCAGAATAGAGCCAGCGCAGATGATGAGTCGGTTCCAATCGAGACCGTAGCGATTCAGCAACTGCCGGCATATCGAATGGAGGATATGCATGAACTTCCACCAGAAGTGCGGCATGATGAAGAGTCTGAATCACCGCTGGGTCTAAGAGATGATACTCAGCTCCCTCGACGTCCATTATCACCAGGGTACGATCCACAATAAGCCGATTCAGGAGTTGCGGAGTGCAGTTGCTGTGAACCTTAACTCGGTCAGCGACGCCGGCTAACGAAGCGAGACGCGCAGTCTGCTTTCTTGCGATTGGATCAAGGTCAAAGGCAGTGATGTGCGCGTTCGGAATACGAAAAGCGAGTCCGGCCGCATAGTAACCCTCCGCAGAACCAACATCGATAATTTGTCTGTACTGCGCCGCAATAATCTCTTCTAAAATCCCGCCTAGCTCTGCTTCGTAACTTCCGATCCACTTCGGGGTAATCGGGCCCCAGATCGTTTCATTGAGATAGGGCATCCCCAGAAAAGGACCGGATAAGACCGCGGGCGCTGTGTCCTGGAAAAGTATCCGGTAAGCTTCCTCTTGCAGCGCCCCAAACCGCCGGCGGAAATAGGAGCGCATACGAAGGGAGCTATAGCGGGAGAGAAGAGCTGGCGCCACCGTTTGAACGATTGAGCGAAGCGGACGATTCATAGGAAAACGATGAAAATGTTCTGTAAGGCTGGATCTGGTTGATTCCTACAGTCCAGCGGTCAGGAAGCAATTTCGGTACACGATCGGCGGCCTCCGTGCGAGCGCAATCGTCTTCCGGCTGCGCAGCCTCGGCGGGCCCTGAAAAAGCCAGACACAGGGACGAAATGATTCCGACCCTGAGCCGCTCCAAAAGGTAATTTCTTTCCGCGAAAGCTATTTTGTGTCGCTTTCTCAAAATTACTTAAATTATGGTGAGCACTGTGAAAGTTAAGCGCGTTTCAGGATGGGCTCGGTTTTCGAAGGGCCGTATTCCGCGTCTCTCCAATCGTTTAAGTCTAGGGCTAGATATTCCCCTGCGGCTAACCATTGCTGCAGGGATGATTCTTTTATTCTGCCAAACGCCCGCCCATGCTCAGCTCACCATCTTGCATAGCTTTGGCGACGGCTCCATACCCAATGACGGAGCCCATCCCGCCGCTGGTCTAATTCAAGGACCAAATGACGTTTTTTTCGGGGACACCATTTATCAAGCGAACACGCTGAATACGCTTGCTGGTACAGTTTTCCAGATGTCCGCGCCGGGAAAAGTGAAGATCCTCAAGCGGTTCGGCCTCACGTCCAATCTCTGGCCGACTGCACCACTGCTTTATTACGATAAGAAACTTATTGGGATAGGAGCGGGCGCTGTCTTCGCTCTAGTTGATGTAAAGGGTCACTGGCGAGTCAGGTTTTGGCACAAATTCGCCGGTGGCGCTAATGACGGAGCGAATCCTGTGGGGAGTGTCGTCCTTGGTCAGGACGGCAATCTTTATGGAGTGACCGAGGCCGGCGGCGGAACTGGTTTTTTTACTCCTGGTATAGCGTACAAGTTAGATCCTGTAACCCATAACTTTTCGATCGTGTACACCTTCACGACGACTGAGGCTTGGATGCCCGGCGCTACCTTAGTGCAGGCAAACGACGGGAACTTTTACGGGAGCACCCTACAAAGTCCGCTCGGTCAAATCGGGACGATCTTCAGGCTAACTCCACAAGGCCAATTCACTGCAATTTATTCCCTTTTTCCTCAAACCCAGGCGCCATTGATCCAAGCCAGTGATGGCAATCTCTACACGACAATTCCAATGTTTAATTCATCTGTTGGGAGCATATTAAGAGTTGGAACGAGTTGTTGCGGGGCCATAATCCATTCCTTCAGCTTCCCTGATGGAATAAATCCTGTTGGAGCTCTAGTTCAGGGACCAGATGGGAACTTGTACGGGGTTACCACGGCCGGCGGAGCAGCGGGAGAAGGGACCATTTTCGAAATTTCGACAGACGGATCTGTTTCTAAAGTCGTACACAATTTCGGAGACGGGACTGTTCCCAATGACGGGTCTAAGCCGAACGGCGGTTTGCTCCTTGGTAAGGATGGCAACCTTTACGGGACAACCTACAATGGTGGTTCAGCAGGCCTAGGTACAGTGTTTAAGTTTACTCTGACTCCATAACACATTTCTGGATTGTTAAATCGGTAGCGCGAGGCTTGCGATTACCCGGTCGAGCCTCGAGGATCCGGGCAACGAACGTTAGTTTTTCCGGACGGCCGTCACTGGCGAAGATCATCGTTGCCAGGAATCGGTTACCACGGCTCTACCTCAATCCAGATCTTGCCAGTCTCACCCGTAAGAGTATCTCGAGCCGCAATTTCGTGTCGTCCTTCCTTTAATCCGATGCTGGCCTGACTGCCTTGGGAATGAATATCCAACGTTGGCGAACTCCATTCAACTTGCCCGGTCGATTCAGCCCGTAGCAAAAGCCTTTGGTCGTTCGCCGACAAGTCTCGATCAAAATAATAGAGAGCACCAGCCGCAGGCTCAAGGATTCGCAAGTGCTTCACCTGCCTGTTTCCCGCTAATAGGTCGCCCAAAGTGTTCTGATCGCTCTCTACCCAGGCTCGATACTCTTCTGGCAAGCGGACTCGACCGCCACTATCGTAGTCCGCCGGTCGAGCGGATTCAGGAGCAAAAGCATAGATTTCCTGAACCGCACGCGGCTGATCGGAAGCGACGCGGTGCCCGGTGAGTGGATCGATGTAGCAATGCTCAATCCCGGACGGTTCGTGATACCAGGTGGTCCCGTAGCGGTCTTGCAGTTTCACCATAATTTCGTGAAAGATAGGGGCCGCTCCCGTGACACCGGTAATGCCACGCATCGGTGAGTTATCCGGGTTTCCTACCCAAACTCCCACCGTAAATTCGGGCGTAAAGCCGAACGTCCAGTTGTCGCGATAGTTGGAGCTAGTCCCGGTTTTGCACGCGACCGGGAAATCGAAAGCGAGGTAAGAATTTAACCCAAAGGTTCCAGCTCTGGCCTGGTTATCGCTCAGCATGTCCACTAATAGATAGGCCGCTCGCTCATCGAAAATGCGCTGGCTTTCCGTGGAGCGTGCCTCGCTTGCGAGGCCGAGATTCCAGGGCGTATTAACCGCATTAAAGGTCGGCCTCGCAAGCGAGGCGCGCTCCACAAACAACCGAAACGGTTTATACACACCGAGCCTGGCCAACGCCGCGTAGGCATTAGCCAATTCTAACAAGCGCACTTCTCCATTGCCGATCGTCAGGCCCAAACCGTAATAAGCTGCTGAATGTTCAAGCGTCGTGATTCCCGCGCGTTGAAGGGTTGAATACAAAGTGTCCGGACCGCCTTCCTGTTCCAGTACCTTGATCGCCGCCACATTCAACGAATTCGCAAGCGCGAAGCGGAGAGTGACAGGTCCGTAGAAACGATGGTTATAGTTGTTCGGGTGATACAAACCCGTGTCAGTCGGAAAATCTGTCGGCACATCGGCGACGACCGTCCCGGGGAACGCCCCTAGTTCCAGTGCCCGGACATAAGTAAAAGGCTTCAACGCAGAACCGGCGGAACGAGCATTCCAGGCGCCATTAATCTGACCAATACCGGCCTCAAAATAGTCGCCCGATCCTGATAAAGCGAGCACTTCGCCCGTTGAATTATCAATCACAACTGCAGCCGCAGCTGTGACATTCTTATCCACTAACCTCTGGAGCTGGCGTGCAATAACGTCGTCGATCCAACGGTTCAGGGAAAGATCAACCGCGGTTCTTACGACACCACCGTCAGGAGGGAGAGTCCCGCGCCTTTCCAACAACAAATCCACGAATAGCGGCGCCTCGAAATCGCGGTCATGCTGCCGTAAGCGGAGTGGCTCCACCAGGGCCCTTGCGTAGGCTGCGTCATCCAAGAAGCCATTTAGATGCATTCGACCGAGCACCCAGCGCTGCCGCGCTTTAGCCGCATCAAAATGTTTAAACGGATCTAGTCGCGATGGAGCTTGTGGGATTCCAGCTAAGAATGCCGCTTCGGCCGCGCTCAGGTCACTAGATGGTTTCTCAAAATAATCCGCGCTGGCGGAAGCCAATCCTAATTGGAGATCGCCGTAGTCCAAGCGATTGAAATATTCCTCCAGAATTCGATCCTTATTCCAATGCCGTTCCAGGCTAAGAGCGGCCCAAGCCTCGGTTAGCTTCCCCCACATTCCGCGCGTCGACTCCGGATAACTCAGTTTAACTAACTGCTCCGTAATGGTAGAAGCGCCCGAGCGGATTTGACCCGTACGAATCGCTTCCGCCAAAGCTCTTACGATCGCGACGACGTCAATACCGGTATGAACCCTAAACCTTTTATCTTCCGCACTCAGGGTCGCTGCGATCGCATTCGGCGAGACGTCAGATAAAGAGCAACGCGATCGATAGATCCGTTGCTCTTGTAAGATGCGACGCAATGGCTTTCCCGTTCGGTCAACGAATTCAACGCTCTCCGGCGGCGATTTCGTCAGCCCCAAAGGCACAGGCGTCAATCGCCAGGCGATTTCTAATGCGGCCCAAGCCAAAACTAAGATTGGCGCTAGCGCTAAGAGTAACGCGGTCGCTCTAATTTTCATTTTTGGAGAGCCATGATTTACCTAGGATCTTCCGCTGGGAATTTAAACTCCGTGATCATCGGGCAGGGCCGCTCAGATCCGGGTCGGGAACCGTGGAGCGCTGCCTCGCTTGCGAGGCCGGGGTCAGCAGGGTAATTCGTGTCAGATCTTCCTTGGGTTTTTCTGCGCTCTGTTTCGTGCGGATTGAAAGGGTAAATCGACTTCTAAAGCAGATATCAAATCTTTCACACCAATTGAACATGATAGAGTGCAAGACGCGGAAGAGTCTTATGTCACGATGTCTCCCTGCTCACCACGGCCTCGCAAGCGAGGCAGCGCTCCACGGTTCCCGACCGTCTTACTGCTTACTGCTTACCTTCACAGTCTCGCTTAACCCAAACCGATCCGGCCGATACATCTCCACAACTTTCGTCCCTGGAGCGATCGCTTCACCGGCAAAACGTACCCGGCTTAGATAAGTGAAGTTGTAATCGCCGGCTGGAAACTGATTTCGGAAAAGCTCAACCCGGTCACCGCGGATCACACGATAATCCGCATAACTCTCATCAGCCGTAGATTGACTGTCGGATTGCGCTTTGAAGTTGGGATTGATCGGCTCGAAAACAGACGGGACTGGATCATCGATCGCCACCAGCCTTCCAGCCCGGTTTGCTTTGATGTTAACTGTCACCAGGATCCTGTCACCCACCTTGAGGTTATCGGCCGGCTCTAATTTACCATCGTCCGCGACCTTCTGATAAGTCCGGGAAACCGCATAACCCCGATCTTGGCGGGGCTGCTCGACTACTACCGGATAAACTTCAAACTGCGCCTCTCCGAAAAGCGCTCCCGATCCACTCCGCTGGACCAAGAGATCTTTCATCGGGTTCGTTGGGTCTAACGCAAAACCCGTGCTCCAGGCCGGCGTTCTCCGATCCAGCGCAAAAGGGAGCGATCTCGAATTGGACACCACCGAACCGTCTACCGGTTGGCCGGCGCTCTCTGAGTTCTGGTAGTAGTTGGCCAGCGCCAACAATGACCAAGCATTCTCTTGAGTCGTATCCCAACGCCCGTTGTGCCGCTCTGCGAGCAGCTCCTTCACCAGAGGACCTACCTCGTTTGAACGAGGCCGGTAGCGCGTCCAGGCTAACAAACGGAGCGCGTCTTCCCGGGCGCCTCCTCCATACAACCAAACCGCATCCGGTGCGCTCACCTTAGCATTGAGAAGGGTCTCAACCACGTCGCGCGGCGCCTTGCCGCTCGATAGGAACGCCAGAGCCACCAACGCCCGCGTTTCATGCGAAAGCAGGTTCCTGGCTTGGAATAACGCCTCGTTATACGCCGCTTCGGGTTTGCCGGCCGCCGCCAAAGCCCATGCTGCCAATGCCATCTCTTGCAACCGGCCATCGTCCCGGATCTGTGGCAAACCGCGCAGGCTCTCGCTGAGATAGGATAACAGCGACTGCCAACTTTTTGGCGGTAAGTCGATCCCCTGTTGCTGCAAACCGGCCATTACCCACGCAGCATAAGAGCTCGCAAATAGAGACGGATCCTCTCCCCCCGGCCACAGAGCGAGCCCTCCGGAACCCGTTTGCCGTTTGAACAACTCGCTCAAGGTGTTGCTTACATTCTCGCGCCGGCTGGTTTCGTTAGCCAATAAACTTGGTATAGACGACTTCAGTTGCTCGCTAACCAGCCATGGGACCAAACTCGATGTCAGCTGTTCCGAGCAATCGTACGGGTACGCTCGCAGTGAAGCCACCGCTTCTTGCAGCGAGCTTAGATGAGTGTTCGACAAAGTAACATTCACTACGCCCCGGCCTTCCAATAACTGAGGATTGATGCCCGTAAATAAGTCCTGCTGTTTTTGCGATAGATCGCTCAGATAAATCTCCCGGAGCGGAGTTCCCGCCGGCCCAACCACCGTATCGGCTGCAATTCCATCCGAGTGATCGGGTGCTTGAGCGACCCATTGCCAATGGCTCGAACCCGGACTACCTGCCACCAGCGGGAAATCTACCGTTTGGGCAGCCCCGTTCTCCAGGGTTAGAGCAAGTTCAGTCGGTTCCTGGCTGGAAAAGTCGCCATCGACATGCAATTGCACCTGGACGTTCTCGGAGTGCCCAGCATCATTTCTTATGACCGCGCGGGCAACCAGTTTATCACCCGATCTAACAAACTGAGCCATGCTGGGAATGATTAACAACGGTTTCTGAATGGTTACGGCGGACTCCGCTGAACCAAACTGGCTTCCTCCTGCCCAGGCAACGGCGATCAGCCGGTATCGGGTGATGGCATCAGGCGCGGCGAATTTCACCGTCGCTTGACCCGCTGCATCCGTGTGAACCGATGGTAGCCAACACAGGGTTCCGGGAAAATTCGTCCGTAGCTTGATGCCGGGCCCCTCGACCCCACCGCCACCAATCAAATACCCTTTGTTAGTGAATTGCTGGTCTTGCAGATCATCAGCCAACAATGAATCCAGAGTCATACCCATCTGGACATTCAACGGAACCTCGTAGAAAAAGGTGCCGTGGGGATCCGGCCGCGAGTAATCCGTGAGCGCCAGTACACCATCGTCGACCGCAAAAAATGCGAGATGACCGTCAGGAACCGGCCGGTCGAGGCCATCTCTAACTAATAATTTAACTTCGATTGGCTGCCCCGGCTCAAAGGTCGTCTTGCTTGGCGTAATCTGGATCCCAAGTTCTGTCGCGGGATCGCTTACCGTTAGTTTGGCCAGTCCATAACGAAATTCCGGTGTCTTTATTTCCCGAGTGCTGTCCATAGCTCCTCGAATGAGTATGGCCGAGACATAAACGTTCGGCAGATCATTAGCAGTAACCGGGATCTCCAGAGTTGGTGTGTTGCCTTCCAGCTTCACCCGTTCTGATCTTAGAATGTCGGGGCCTCGGGCGATGTCGACAATCGCTTCGCCGGTAAACGGACTCTTAACGAGGACATGAGCAACCTCTCCCGGATGATATTCAGCCTTGTCCGGAACCAGATCGATTTGTGAGGCGTTTCGATAATCCCAGGTGACGGTTTCGTTGCCACTGTCATAGAGCGAATATTCAGTCGAGACCTGCCTGCCATCCGTGTCTTGAGCGCGAACTCGTAAGACGTACTCACCCGCTACTGGGAGCGTCACTTCCGCGGTTTTACCATTCGGGGTCACCCATTTCCCAAGCTGACGCTCCGGTTGCAAGGTTTGACCGCTCCATTCGCCGACTTTCTCTTCAAAAGAGTTGGTACGAAATGAAACACCTTTTCCCGCCGTCTTGACGCGTACAGTCTGCGAATGTTTCCGGAATAGTTCTAATTTAACGTCGACCGGTTGATCCAGCGGTTCTCCGTCAGGAGTCACGGCAACGCATTGAATGGGAAGCGGTACGCCGGAATGGACTATCGACGATTCTGGCCCCGCCACCCCCAAATAGAAAGTGGCAGGCGCCTTCTGGAATACGCGGGATACCGTCACGGTTTGCTGGTTTAAGTCGGTCATTTCGACCGTTAGAACCCCTCGAATCGGTCTGTCGCTCAGAGCCGGCATCGCCGGCTGGATTATAACCGGATTAACACCATCGTACGATGCGGAACCGGTCACAGTACTGGTTTTCGTCTGCTCTTCTGGCGGCGAAAACGTGTATTCCGCAAAATCCGCCGGTGAGAAACTGGCGGGCGCCGCCTGTAGTGTCCAACGAACCTTGGCTTGGGTTAAGGCTGCTCCAAAAAGGTATCTTGCGGTCACTTCGGCCCGGACTTCCATGCTCGGACTTAACTGCTCCGGCATCGCCAGATTCAGTTCAAAGGCATTCGGCTCGTAGTTGGCTACCTCGAACTCGGATTCGCCCTTAAGCTCAGCGCTGGCTTCGTCCGGGAAATATACTCGAAACCTGTTTCGTCCAACTGAAGTTTCGTTCAGCGGGATGTCCGCTTCGAACTCACCATCCCGATCGGTCGCGATTTCCGCAGAGTAAACCGTTTGTCCTTCCTGTGGACCAGACACGATAATCTTGCCTTTCAAACCCTCGGCCGGCGCCAGACCCGATTGTTTGAGTTTCCGAGCCAAACCTTTGACACGGACGGTTTCATCGGGTCGATAAAGCGGACGATCGGTGAAGACAAAGCACCGCGCATTGATCATCCCGGAACTTTCCTCCGGATGGTAAACATCCCAATGTAAATAGCTAACATTTCCTAGCCAATATTGGTTTAGCGTCGAGGCAGTCTCGCCCAGCCGCAATGTGTACGCATCGTTCTGCTCTGTGATTACCGCCCACTGAATTTCAGGAGTGAACGGGATGGTCGCCATACCAGTTTCATCGCTAGAAACCTTGGCAATCTCTTTGAAGTTCGCGTCTAACAAGCGAATGCCAGCCGACGGACTCGGTAAGCCTGAGGTCAATGAAAAAATAGAAAAACGCAATGTATTTGATTGCCGAGCCCAAAGCGCCCCGATGTCAGTTAGTTGGATGAGAGCTTGCGCCCCAACTTTCTGCTTGCCTGCTTCCGGGATAGGATCGCCTTCAATCGTTAGCAGCACCATCCCCCCGCGATTGGCACCAACTATCTGGTTCCAGTCGATCTGGGTTCTAAGTCGCTTGTCTATGGCTGCGTCCGTTAACTCAATCGTACGATCGAAAATGGATTTGCCGCTAAATTTCCCCTCGGGTACCCGTTGGTTGGGTTCGTCTTCAATCCCCTTGTCGTTGTGTTCGTAAGGGGCAAATGCAGTCCTCGCCACAGGTCCACTGGCTGGATCTACCAATAAAGCCCGTACACGAAGCCGGCGAACATTGATCGAGAGCGCTTCAAATTCGCGAGCGCCACCCCGGAACTGATCCCCGGCGACAACAGGTAGGTAAACCCGTGGTTTAACTGGCGAGAACTGCACGGTCCGGGACTGGTCGCCAGAATAGGAAGCACCGAATTCGTCGACAACCTCAGGTCCGATGATTAGCCGGTAAGATTGCCCCAGCGCGAAATCGCCAAAGACGTCTAGTTCAGATCCGTCTACCTCGTAACGCAAATGCTCGACCGCAGGCTCGACCTGAAAGAATTTGCTGGCCGTCGAAGTCAGAATGTCCCCGGCCAGGCTCCGGGTGAATTCCACCCGGATCGCCCTTCCGGAATGAATATAGTTGGTGCCCGTTAAATTTTTTATTGTAAACGCGGGCACTACTCCGATCGAGACCGCCTTCGGTTCGCTGATTTTTTGACCGCCAGAAACTGACTTCAGTCCTGCAGCAATTTCCAAGTGCCAGTCCTGGTCTGCCGCAAGCGGCTCCTCCGGGATCACGATCATTCGATCCATCAACGGCTTACCCTCCATGGCTTCAGCGGACGAGGGCTCGTCCTCCGAAGCTTTCGCGAAGGAGGGATTTTGCGCCTCCTCCTCGCTCGGCTCACCCGTCCCAGGGACTGTTGATGCATTCCATCGCCGGTTCCAATCAAGATTCTCAACCGGCACATCGAAATAGTCGGCCTCGGTTGCATACCGGACTTTCGCGGCGGTTTCTTGGCCTCCAGCGCTCACAAATCGGAACCGGGTCGGGTCTAAAACGGTGTCTAGATTGAAAGCGAGCCGGACTTCCGGTTTAGAGGTAATCTCGTCTTCTTGAGGAGCAACGACCGACGTGATCCCGTATGGCGGAGTCTTCAAAACTGTTCGAAACGCCTGTCCGATCGGCTTGCCATTCAGATCTCGAAAATCGGACCGGATCGTGACCACCAACCCGGAACCCAAAGGTGGAGCAGCGGTTGGAACAAAAACACCGCTTCGCTGGCTTAACCAGGTGAAGGTTCCAGCAATGGCCGGCTCGATCTTGATCGGCGGATTAGTGGCTACGGTGCCCACCTCTTCCCGGCTTACAACCGGTGTGACAAACCGAAACTCGAACGTGCTGGTGGGCTGTAGAAACTCAGCATCGGTTAACAGCTCTACTTCCTTTTGCGCGGCCAGCGCCGCCGACACCATCGTAAAACCCGATAGGGTTACAAAGAACAATCTAGGCAGCTTCAGCATAAGTCGCTTCGCGAGGGTACTTAAAAATCTCAAGGTTCCGTTTCGAAAACGAGCAAAATCGGAGGGTCAACGATCGTTTAAACTTAATGAATCGAGAGATTTGCCCGCCGCGGGTTATAGAGAATAATCCACGGGACGATGCCCGGATCGGTAGGGCGAAAAACTCGGCGCGCCCAGGACTTGTTTGCACAATCCGCCCATCCGCGCCGGTTTTGAGCCGTTCGGTGCGCGCGTGAACGAAAGGCGTTTCCCGATACCCGATGATGTTCGCACGGATCAAACCCCGATTCCTACACACGCCACGGCTCAAAACCGGCGCGGGATAGTTTAAAAAGCAAACAACATCCTGGGCGCGCCGAGTTTTTCGCCCTACCGATCCGGACGGCGCCCTCGGTTATGGTTAATAAACCGCGGCTGGTAATCCCGAAAAACCTTGGCATCGAGCTATTCACGAAAAATATCTATAGAAAATCTAGTTTTAGCTAGAAACCTGGCCCCCTAATTTTGTTATTACTGAGTGGACGTTAAAGGATTGGCCATTCTTTCAGGACGTAGCTTTCAGCAAATCAACCCTGAACCTGAAGCCAAAATGTTAAACTGCTCCGTCGCTCAGAGCCTGTCCAAAGCGCTTCTAGAATTACATAATTCAGGACCGCATACCGACTTTCCTACCCGCTTATTCGCTAGCCTGCGCATCTGCTTTAGCTGTGACTTTTATTCTTTCAACGAATGGACGGACAAGAAGGTCGAGCGCATCGAAATCTATCCCAATTGGGACGTAAGTTTGAGGCTGTTCAAAGACTACCTCAGCGAACACTCCTCGATTAATGCTATCTATCAAAAAAGACTGAAAAGTGCGGTTAAGGCCTCGGATTTTGTTAGCCTTACCCAATGGCGTCAAGACCGGCTATACAATGAGCTCTTCCGACTGCCTACCCAGAACTATCAACTCGCGTTTGTCAGTGCGGAGCAATTGCCTAAGCTAGCGGTCTCTATTAATCGAACCAGCCCGGCTTTTTCCGAGGAAGAACGAACGCTGCTCAACCTTCTTCGCCCGCATTTTATTCAGGCCTATCGGGAGAGCCGGCTTTTTGCTTACCTGAACCAGGCAGCCGAAATTTCTAACGATGGGTTTATCGTCGTCGATCGAGCATGGAGGATCCGCTATGTCAACGCCCGTGGACTGGGGCTGTTGAAGGACTTCTTTGGCGAGGAACCGGTCAATACCCTACCTACTCGCATCGGTACCTGGCTTCAGGAAAAAATGCGGTCAAAATCGCCTGCCGAATCTCCCCTGCCGGATTTAGTCGTTGGTTCGGACCATCGATCCCTTACGATACAAACGGTGGCAAACAGCGCAGGAAGCGAATATCGGCTACTGCTACGCGAGACCGTACGGGAGCTAGATGCTCGCCCTCTTCAGCGTCTGGGGCTAACTACCCGCGAAGCGGAGGTCCTTCTCTGGTTAAGCCAAGGAAAAAGCAACTCCGAGATCGCGATTATCCTCACCGCCAAAGTTCGTACCATCGCGAAACATCTCGAACGGGTATTCGCCAAGCTCATGGTCGAGAACCGTACTGCGGCTGCGCATGCGGCGATGGAAGTACTGCGAGCATGACCGGCAGCGGCGCCTGGAGGGTGAGCCGCTTTTGAACGTTGCTAGTTCAAACAGCATAATCACGCGAAAAATCGTGGTATGTACTTCGATTTTCCGTAACAGGCGGCTCCCGGAAATGTCTCCGCGCGTGAATTCCCGAACGGCGTTTGATCGTCGGGAGCAGACGTAGACACGAGGAGTTTTGGCAAGATCAGGTGACGTTCGCGGATAACGAAACGGCCCGCCACCCGGGAGGGATCGCAGCCTGTCCGACATAGCCTTTTGTAAGTGGGCGAGGCCTTTCTCACAGTGGCGACGTCGGATCCTCGCGATCCTTCTAAAAGGCCAGTACAGACCGGATCCAGCGTTTAGCCAGGTTCACGGCGCAGACCGGTTCGCGGCGCGCGGGGATCCGACTTCGCGAAGCGAGACAAGAAACAAACGTCAGAGCACAAGCTACGTCGGACAGGCAGC
>JAFAHI010000012.1 GCA_019237325.1 Verrucomicrobiota bacterium
CGCCCCCTGGAGGGCCAGTTGCTTTGTGTGGTGCGAGGGTACATGACCGCGGACCATCACCCGACCATGAATCTCCTCCACCGACAGATCACGGATCCGACCGTGCGTCGATTCGCGGACCCGCGTCTCGACCTGCTGAGTCAGAGACAGACTCGTCTCGGCTGGGTTGAACAACATACGCCCCTCTCCCGAGGTGATTCTTAAAAAAGCACGATAGTTCGTCGAACGGCTCAGGATATGCTTGCTCAGAGCATCTGAGCCGGGTCGGCCTTCGAACTGGATTGCACCATCCTGGTATTGCCACTCCTTCGAAAGCAAGCAAAAATTCTAGGAAATCGCCTCGATTCTTGCTCTCCCGGGCCGACCTCTCCCCTCCGTGGGAGTCCCGTTCGGCTCGCGATCCGTTTTCGTCGAAGTTTTTCCTATTGTAAACTTAATAAGCGTTTGAAATCGGGGATCGGGTGACCGTCACGAAAGTGGGCGGATGAACTTGAGACCCCGAGGTGTCTCAAGAAGTCAAGACCCAAGTCCGTTCGATCCGCCGAGAACCGATTGACAAATTGAGTAGGACAAGAAGATTGGAAAGAAGAACCACCTGGGCCAATTTCCCCGTAACCCTGGCCAAAAACTTAGAGTCCGACTGAATCGAAGTCAGAGAGATCAGATCAGAAGAGCAAATGAATATCCTATTTACGTCGATTTCTCTGGTTTTTTTCGAGGTGAATAAACACGATACCAACAAAGGTAACTCTCACTCTCGGGGATTTACCAGAGGTGCTCGATATGGTCCGGGGATATGCTAAGTGTAGAGGAAACGATCGAGAAAGCAACTACAAAACGCGAGTTGGATATCGCCACAAGTGAGAGAAGCTTTCACTCCGTCATGCGACCGGGTCGGCCCGCCCGAAGGCCCTCGAGGACCGTTCTGATGCTCCCCGAAAGAGGAGGGATGCGCCCGATCATTCGGGCTGAAGACGGTTGTTGGTCGATGATTGCAAATCACGCGCCAGACGATCCAACTCATCCCGGTCCCATGCCGCGATCGGCCCCTTCCAAGGATCCCAGAAGGGTTTTCGGCCCAGGCTGGTCAGTTCGCTCAAACGTCCCAGGTTATAACCTAGCTGCAAGATTGAGCGGCGATCGCATTGATTTCGGGCAATGAGGTCGATGATCGTCTCGACGCAGTATTCCATCTGGTGGATTTCTCCATCCGGCCTGAGGGGACCTGGAACGTCATGCGTCCTTTGCGTTCGGGTCCTGAGATTCTATTTCGGAAAGAATCTCGGGTCCCGAGATTCTTTCCGGAAAAGAATCCCTGAGGGCGGACGCCACGAGTGGATCCGGCTCGCGGTCAGACTTGACTTTCGGACGATTACAGAGGTCGAAGACTGCCTCCGTCGAAAACGTCCTGTGCTGGAGCTGCGGCGGAAATTGCCCAAGGGCGCGACGCCGAAATTTCGGCGCACAATGGCTTGTTCACTCATAATTTTATCATTACGGTATCGCTCCGGGTCACTCGAAAAACGAAAGGAGAAAGCTGCCTGCCGCACTACCCAGCAGACCGTGCCTCGAGAAACGCCCGACAGTCTAAAGCAGATCGCCCAACTCAATATGGACACACGTTCCTTGGTCACGTGCTCGACGTAAGTCTTTATAACACGCCAATCTGTGGAAAATAACCTCCGCTCAACCCGATCGCCTCGGTAGTCGAGGGCCGATGGTTCGCGCTCAGGCCAGGTTTCCTCGGTGTCTTTGGTTCATCCGGATGAAGCGCGCCCGTGGAGGATCTGGCCGAACAGGGGGCTGATGATGGCGGGACCAGAGTCCCCAGTTCTCCCCCCAGGCCCCCACTCCCTTCCCTCTGCGCTGGTGCCGGGCCGCTCGGATCGCGTCCGATCGCGCGGGTACAGGCGTGAGAGGAATGCCAGGGGCAGACCATGATGCCACGCATGGATGATTGGAGCCAGCCGATCGACCGGGCGGCGCGCGCTTTCCCCGGATGAGCCAAAATCCTTATTTCCCAGGCTTTCCTAACGTACAATAAATAATTTAATTATACTTTCAATATTAAACAGAGTACTCCGGGAAGTTTACTCCTCTATAGCAGCAATGGCATCGCTCGGTAATTGATCGACGCAAGCTCTTGGCCATTGTCTGCTTGTCGCCGATCTTCCCCAAAGAGCGGCCCAGCGTAACATCAACCTAACGGCTGGTATCGCAAGCGGTTCCGACACCTTCGACAAGTGTCGTGAATACGCCGAGCTCTGGTTCATTAGTTCGTGTCCCGATTTTTGCGAGATGATCCTTGTGGAGATCCCCGCGATCTTCGCGGAAAACGATCGATCTCGACGAGTAGGGGGATGAATCAAGTTCATCAGGGATGGCTACTAAGATGATTTCAGAAGGAGAGGATCGATACCATTAATGATGATAAAATTGAATTGCCCGTCTTTGGTTATTTCAGACTTGCGAGAATGATTATGGACAACCCACACGATCGAGCGCCCTGGTTCCAGGGAGGGGATGCCCGTTGTGATTCCACGCCCACGCTTGTGGATCGTCCGTTCCGACTCGTCTTGCTGGGCCCGCCCGGCGTCGGCAAGGGGACGCAGGCCGAGTTGCTCCACGAGGCGCTCGGGGCATGCCACCTGTCCATGGGTGACGTCTTCCGGGCCGCCCAGTGCCAATCCGATCCGAGCCCGGCGTTGAAGACCGCCCTGGATGCCATGAGGCGGGGCGAGCTCGTGCCCGACCACCTG
>JAFAHI010000026.1 GCA_019237325.1 Verrucomicrobiota bacterium
CTGGGAAAAGAAGCCCTATACCCCAAAGTACAAAGCCGTTCACTTTTATGAGGGCCTTAGTGAGATTGACTTACCGCCTGATTTCTATTCAAGCAAGTTCTACACCGACAAACTGCTCAGTTATATCGATAAAAACGTAAACGACGAGAAACCGTTCTTTGGTTACCTCGCGTTTCAAGCGGTCCATCAACCTCATCAGGCGCCTGCGGAATTCACCGAGCGTTACGCCTGGACGTATCGAGCTGGATGGTCTGCGATCAAAGATACACGTTATCAGCGCCAAGTAGAACTTGGCATAATGCCGGCAGGCCTGGAATTGCTTTCCGTGCCCCGTGTTCCGGACTGGTCTTCATTGTCACCCGACCAACAGCGGATGAACGCCAAGCGCATGGCAGTCTACGCCGGCAGATCCCAGGCGGTGAATTCACCATGGGGACAGACGATCCGCGCAGCCTTCCCAATGAACGGCCTGCGCACCGAGTGAAAGTCGAAGGCTTCTGGATGGACATCCATGACGTAACCAATGAGGAGTTCGCCAAGTTCGTCGAAGCGAGCGGTTATGTCACCAGTGCAGAAAGAAAACCGGATTGGGAAGAACTGAAAAAGCAATTACCTCCAGGTACCCCGAAGCCCGATGATAGTGTGTTAGTTCCCGGGTCGTTGGTATTCACTCCTACCGCGCGAGCCGTGCCACTCGACGATCTTTCCGCCTGGTGGTCCTTCCCGGCTAATGGCTACGGCCTTTACGCCCCAGGAGTTAACCATAAAAAATGAGTCAGTAATAGATTAGCGAATCACAATAGCCTTAGATAAAATGAGAAGACAATTTCTTGTCCACGGCTTGTCATTGCTCACGGCGGCGATAGCCTCCGTCGGGAGCACCGCATCTGCTCAAGTGCCCAGCAAAAAACCGAACATCCTCATCATTTGGGGTGACGATATCGGGTGGTTCAACCTGAGCGCATACAATCGCGGCATGATGGGATACCGAACGCCAAATATCGATCGGATCGCTAATGAAGGCGCTATCTTTACGGACTGGTACGGCCAGCAGAGCTGTACGGCTGGTCGCGCTGCGTTTCTGACCGGACAATCACCGATCCGTACCGGCTTGACCAAAGTTGGTTTGCCAGGAGCGCCACTCGGTCTGCAAAAGGAGGACGTTACTATCGCCGAGCTACTCAAGCCAATGGGCTATACCTCCGGCCAGTTCGGGAAGAATCACCTCGGCGACAGCGACGAATTTTTACCCACTGCCCATGGCTTCGACGAGTTCTTCGGCAACCTGTATCACCTTAACGCAGAGGAAGAGCCGGAGAACCCGGATTATTTCAAAAGTCCCGACCTAAAGAAGAAGTTCGGTCCCAGAGGTGTAATCCATAGCTTCGCGGACGGCAGAATCGAGGACACCGGGCCGCTGACAAAGAAACGGATGGAAACCATCGACGACGAGATCACTGCCGGCGCGCTGGACTTTATCGATCGGGCAAACAAGGCCGGCAAACCTTTCTTTCTCTGGTGGAACTCCACCCGAATGCACATCTGGACGCACTTGAAGCCTGAGTCTCAAGGAAAAACGGGTCTCGGTATCTATCCTGACGGAATGGTGGAGCACGACGCTCACGTTGGTCAGCTGCTCAAGAAGTTGGATGACCTGGGCATCGCTGAGAACACCATCATCATGTATTCGACCGACAATGGCGCAGAAGCCATGAGCTGGCCGGACGGCGGCACCACTCCGTTTCGTGGCGAAAAAAATACTAACTGGGAAGGCGGCTATCGCGTGCCCTGTCTTATCAAGTGGACGGGCGTGATCAAGCCAGGGACGGTTTTTAACGGTATCGGCGCGCACGAAGACATGTTGCCCACCCTCCTGGCAGCGGTCGGCGAAACGGATATTAAGACAAAGCTTCAAACCGGATATACGGTTGGGAGCACGACCTACAAGGTCCACCTCGACGGTTACAATCTCATGCCATGGCTGAGCGGTAAAACTGATGAATCGCCACGCAAAGAGTTCCTCTATTGGAGCGACGACGGTCAGCTGGTTTCCTTGCGCTACAACCAGTGGAAACTGGTATTTGCCGAGCAGCGCGCTCATGGCCTGGAGGTCTGGGAGGAGCCTTTTGTACAACTGAGATTTCCAAAGCTCTTCAACCTTCGCAGCGACCCTTTCGAGCGGGCGGATCACGAAGCGATCGACTACCCCCATTGGCG
>JAFAHI010000065.1 GCA_019237325.1 Verrucomicrobiota bacterium
TCTATCACATCCTCCAAATCTCAGTCTCACCGTAGACCCTATCAACTGGAGAGCCGGATGCGGGAAAACCGCCTGTCCGGTTCGGAGGGAGGGGCGACTTTAATACAGTCGTCCCTACCCCTATCCTTCATTCAGTCCCTCCGGGACGAAATCACACCCTCTGGACTTCTATCCATAAATCCGGGAAACTTTCCTATGGACGACCTTTTCGCAGAAGCGGAGCCGGCGGCTGGCGATCCCGTGCAAGCCAACGCGCCGTTAGCCGCTCGCATGCGTCCACAGTCATTGGAAGAATTCGTTGGGCAAGACCATATCCTCGGTCCAGGAAAACTCTTACGGCGAGCGATTGAATCGGATCGGTTGACCTCGATTATCCTTTACGGGCCGCCGGGAGTAGGCAAGACCAGTCTCGCTCAGGTTATTGCCAAAACGACGAGCAGCCATTTTGAGCGTCTCAGCGGCGTCGAAAGCAGCGTAGCCGATATCCGAAAAACGGTGGCGGCGGCCAAGCTCAGATTAAAGAGCAGGGGAACGCGCACTATCTTGTTTGTGGATGAGATCCATCGGTTTAATAAGGCTCAACAAGATGTGTTGCTGCCGGACGTGGAGAGCGGTGTTGTTCGGTTAATCGGGGCCACAACTCACAACCCATTTTTTTACGTCAATAGTCCGCTGGTTTCTCGGTCACAGATCTTTCAGTTGGAGGCGTTGTCCACCGAAGCGGTCATAGGGCTGATGCAGCGAGCTGTGCATGACTCCGAGCGGGGACTTGGGAAGATGAATCTCGATATTGATCCGGATGCGCTGGCTTTCCTGGCAGCTACCAGCGAGGGCGACGGACGCCGGGCGCTAAACGCTTTGGAGATCGCAGCTTTAACAGCTCCGCGAGCTGCTGGCGGTTCAATTCGGATTACCCGCGAGATCGCCGCGGAATGTATCCAGAAGAAATCAATCATTTATGACGCAGACGAGAATGAACATTACGACACCATCAGCGCATTTATAAAAAGCATGCGGGGTTCTGACCCGGACGCTGCCCTGTATTGGTTAGCAAAAATGTTGTACGGCGGTGAAGACCCCCGGTTTATCGCTCGCCGGATTGTGATCGCGGCCAGTGAAGACGTCGGGATGGCGGATTCACAGGCTTTGCTGGTGGCGGTCGCAGCTCAGCAAGCAGTGGAATTCATCGGGATGCCGGAAGGACGAATCGCGCTGGCCCATGCAGCGGTTTATGTGGCGACGGCGCCAAAAAGTAACCGGGCGTATATGGGATTGGAAAAGGCTACCGAAGACATCAAGCAAGGAAGGGTCCTGGCCGTGCCTAAATATTTGCGCGGCTCCGGTTCAAAGTTGCTGGGCGGGAGCGCCGGCTACAAATACGCTCACGACTACGAGGAAGGATACGTTCCCCAAGCCTACTTACCCGAAGGCCGCCGCTACTATGAGCCCAGCGAAATCGGCTTCGAACGCAAGATCAAAGAACGCCTGGATCATTGGCGCCATCTATTTGAGCAATCCGCCGAGGATGGCAAAAGGGTTCCCGAAAAAGATTAAAGATCCGCAGATTACACAGATTACGCAGATTTCGGGTTTCCGGCTTCGGTTTGGGCCAAGAGGACGGAAAAAGTCAGTCGCCTAGATTCGCCTGTCGGCAAGCGCCGACAACTATCGATCGCTCTCGCCGGCCGGACAGCGTTATTTATCTCGCCGATGTGCCAGACCGTTAGCCCGAAATCTGCGTAATCTGCGGATCTTTAAATTCTTCGATCTTCGGTTAGGCCTTCGTGGCTAGCGCGGTTTCGTCTTGTTTCCGTTTCTTCTCTATAAACCCGGCGACGAAAATACAGATCTCATAAAGGACATACATCGGAGCGCCCATTATGAACATGGAAACGATATCCGGGGTTGGCGCCAGAAAAACGGCTGCGCAGAATATCAATACGAAAGCATAAGCCCGGGTTCTGCGGAGCAGAGCGGTAGAGATGAGTCCGAGTCGAACCAGGACGAGGACAACAACGGGAAGCTCAAATGCGATTCCGAACCCAACACAACACTGGGTCACAAATGAAAAATACTCCCGCACGTTCCAGGTCGGCGTCCAGTGCATCGCCATCGCGTCGTGGAAAAAGAAACGCAAAGTCGGAGGCAGAACGAAGAAATAGGAAAATGTGACTCCCCCCAGAAAGAGTCCGAACCCAACAAGCACGGCAGGTAACATAGCCCGTTTCTCCTGTGGGGTCAGTGCGGGTAGTACGAAAGTTCCCGCAAAATAGATCAGAAAAGGAAACGCCACGACAATCCCGGCATAAAACGCCAATTGGAACGAGATCGTCATCGAGTCGGCCACCCCGAATGCGGCCAGGGTCTTGAGAAGGTTGGGGTCCAGAGCCTGCAATGGATGCTGCAAGATCAGGGCGAGCTGGGTTCGGAAGCAGAACGCCAACATCATGGCAATCCCCAAGCTGATGGCCATCTTAATAATGACCCATCGCAGATCCTCAAGATGGTCAAGGAACGGCTTAACCGCTTCCGGGTCTTCGCCTTCGCGGAATTTAAAAAGGTTCGAAAGCTTCATTCGAGCGTATCAACGTAACAGACCATAATCATAACGGGGTAATGCCGCAACGAAGTCGAGAGGGACGAGCTTCCGCTCGTCCGGCAACCCCGACGTTTACAAATCAGACCGGCTCCGGACCATAATATTTCATGGCGCATCCACAAATAACTTACCTGCCAGGGAGCAGAAGGAGCGCATGCAAAAGACTTGAGCCCCTCAGAGGAGCGGGAGCTCGGCCCTACCGAACGATTCCCGCGGCTACCATCCTCGCGAATAACGCCAAGGTATTTGCGTCCTGGATTTCGCTATTGGCGATCATCGACCGTAATTCGTCGAGGGTGAACTCCTTGTGCTGCGAAATCGCTTCTGCGTGCTCGGGCTGAAAACCGACCTGATTTTCACGAACAGGCTTGGCGACAAAGAGATGGTTTTCTTCGTCGGTAAAACCTTGGGACGGAAAATAATGCCCGAGATAAGTGAGATCCCCGTCGGTGGTTAGTTCGTATCCAGCTTCTTCCGCTAACTCGCGCAGCACGGTCTGCCGCAGTTGTTCTGCGCTCGGAGTTCTGCTTTCGTCGACTTGACCGGCGGGAAATTCCCAGAGCCACCGCCGAACTGGGATACGCGCCTGATGAATCAGTACAAAACGGCCCTCCGTCGTAATCGGTGCAACTACGACCGCTTTTTTGCGACCGACCACCGTCCAGCGGCGCGGGCGGTCTTTCCCGGGAATGAGGACCGTTTCATCCCTTACTTCAAGATGAGGGTTGCGAAAAAGAATGTCGCTTCGGGTAACAACCCAGGCCGCTTCATCATTCACGAAGCTTTGCGTCCCATGCTTCCAGTTGGGCTGCAACATTTTTTGCCGATGGCGCGCCGACGGCTACTCGCTTAGTCATTGCGCTGTCGAGCTGAAATACCTGGTAGAGGTCGGGCTCAAATCCATCGCTAAATCGGCGGAATTCTTCCAGGGAAAGATCGGGTAAAGCCCGCTGTTGTTTCTGCGAATAGGCTACCAGGCCGCCGATGGCTTCGTGTGCTTGCCGGAACGGCACTCCGTGAAGTACCAGGTAGTCTGCCAAATCAGTCGCTAACAACGCCGGATCACTGGCCGCTTGCTGCATCGCTCCGGTATCGAATTCCAGCTCGCGCATCATTGCGGAGTAAACCTTGAGGACTAGCTTCGTTTGATCGATAGAATCGAAAACCGCTTCTTTGTCCTCCTGTAGATCTCGATTGTATGTCATGGGCAACCCTTTAACGACCGTCAAAAGGGTGACCAGATTCCCGATCAGGCGTCCGGTCTTGCCGCGGGTCAGCTCACACACATCCGGATTCTTTTTCTGAGGCATTAAGCTAGAGCCGGTACTGTAGGTGTCGCTGATCTTCACAAATTTAAATTCCGAGGACGCAAATAAAATCAGATCCTCGCTAAGCCGGGAAAGATGGATTCCGACCAGGGCCAGTACAAAAAGCATCTCCGCGACAAAGTCCCGATCGCTGACCGCATCCATGCTATTGCGAGTCAACTCCGGAAAATCCAAAAGCTGAGCAACATAAGCGCGATCGATTGGGATGGTCGAGCCGGCGATCGCACCTGAACCGAGCGGCATCCGGTTAATCCGCTGGCGAGCGTCCGCTAATCGTTCTTTATCGCGCTCGATCATTTCTACGTAGGCGAGAAAATGGTGGGCCAACAGCACCGGTTGAGCGCGCTGGAGATGCGTGTAGCCGGGTAATATCGTGTTGGAATACTTTCGACCTACCTCAACCAGAGCCCATTGGAAGTCGATCAATAACCTGCGAATCTCGCTGCACTCGTTTCGAAGATAAAGCCGAAGATCCAGGGCGACTTGGTCGTTTCTGCTTCGGGCTGTATGAAGCTTGGCGCCGGCCGCACCGATTCTCTTGGTCAGTTCAGCCTCGATATTCATATGAACGTCTTCCAGCTCAGGTCGGAACTCGAAGGCGCCGGCAACGATTTCTTTCTCGATGGCTAATAAACCAGCCTCGATTTGGCCAAATTCCTCGTCCGTCAACAGCCCCGCTTTGCCCAACGCCTTTGCATGCGCGATCGAGCCCAAAATATCGAATCGGAACAGACGCCAATCGAATGAGACCGACTCCGACAAGCGTTGCATGCTTGCTGCCGTCTCTTGCTGAAAACGTCCTCTTAACATGGGCAGCGAACCTAAACTGGAGTTGTGAAGACGCCTAGCATTTTTGTCCAAGCTCCGATCAAAGGCGTCTTCCTCGGCTCGGCTAGATGACATTCGGTGAATGAGGCAGAGGAAAAATCGGGCGACACGGGTCAATGGATAGCTCTGACGGATAAGGCATACTGTCCCCTGCGCCGTGCTGGGAAAAGCTGAAGGACATCGCTCGAGCTCCTACTTCGGTTGCATAAGCAAGATCTCCACTGCTGACCAGAGAGATGCCCGCCCAGGCGGTGAGGCATTCCACTGAGCCAGCATCCTGAACAAAAGGCGCGGGCGGGACGAGTTGGATCCCGCACTTGGTTCCGTCAGAATAGATTAACGAATGATGATTTTCTTTGATAATTACGTTCTGAACCCCGCGTTGATGCAAATCCCTGATGCAGGCACGGACCTCATCACATCCGGTCAGCAAAAGCGCTTCAAAGTCGTCTGCAACCAATAGATAATAGGAACTTTTCGGGAAGTGAATCGGGTGCTGAACCGGCGCCGCATGCACCACCAGATGTTTTCTGTGATGGTGGCATATTCGGTAAATCTCTAGTAAGACGGACGGTGAGATCTCGAATTGGGTAAAAACCAGGTCGCTTTCTCGAATAGCAGGTTCGACCTGCCGCACGAGTGCGGGCGAGAAATGGTTGTTGGCCGAGATTGAGACCAGGGCCGCGTGAGCCGCTGTCTTTCGTTCCTGGAAAATCATGGCGACACCGGTCTTGGAGGACGGCAACTCGATAAAATCAGAGATATCGACACCCTCCCTCGACAGTCGAGCGAGCGCCATTTTTCCGAAGGTGTCCGACCCATGCGCGCCGACGAATTTCACCTCGCATCCGCAACGTGCGGCCGCCACGGCACAGTTGGCTCCTCTGCCGCCGGAAAACATCTCGAAATCTCCACCCAGAATAGACTGACCCCGCACCGGGATAGCGTCACACCATATCACTAAATCCGTGTTGTAGCTGCCGATGACAACAACTCTTAAACTTGGATACTGACTGGGCAGGGACATAAGGAGGGACACAGCGGCGCGTCCGTGCCGAGCTAAACCCTCACCATACACGCAAAAAGTAGCGATACAAGGCAGCGCGGATCGATCAGCCCCCTTTGTCGATTTTTGACGGTTACTCGGTTGCCTTGGCGCTCAGCCCAAAACCGTCGTGAACAATGTTTGCGCCTTCATCGACTCGATCCTCGTCCACAATCACCGAGATTTTTATTTCTGAGGTTGAGATCATTTGCATGTTGATTCCGGCATGCCCCAATAGATCAAACATCTTGGCCGCGACACCGGAGTGGGAGCGCATGCCGATGCCAATGACGCTAAGTTTGGCGATGCCGCCAACGGCCTTGAAACCTTTGGCGCCGATCTCGGTCACTACTGGGTCCAGACAGCGTTCGATCTTGGGTAATTCATCGGCGTGAATCGTGAAGGTGATATCGGTGGTGCCATCTGCCGAAACGTTCTGCACGATCATATCGACATTCAGATTCGCCGCCGCGATCGCATTGAAGACTCTGGAGGCAACCCCCGGTTTATCGGGAACCTGGCTCACCGTCACCTTGGCTTGGCGTCGATCCACGGTGACCCCTCGGATCACCACCTTCTCCATACCCGCGGTTTCTTCTTTCACGATAGTTCCAGGCTCATGGTTAAAACTGCTGCGGACCTCAAAAACGACCCCGAATTTTTTGGCAAACTCGACCGCACGCGATTGCATGACTTTGGCTCCGAGGCTCGCCATCTCTAACAT
>JAFAHI010000066.1 GCA_019237325.1 Verrucomicrobiota bacterium
TCTATCACATCCTCCAAATCTCAGTCTCACCGTAGACCCTATCAACTGGAGAGCCGGATGCGGGAAAACCGCCTGTCCGGTTCGGAGGGAGGGGCGACTTTAATACAGTCGTCCCTACCCCTATCCTTCATTCAGTCCCTCCGGGACAATGGCGAGCCCTTATAGCTACACTCGAAAAATTGACCTTCTAACCCTTGCCCCCCTCGAGGACGACGACGAGGACGAGGACGAAATCGGCTGCTCTGATGACAGGGCTGGGTTGACCACTGCCGATGGGAGTAGCACGGCGGTCCAAAAACTTGTTGCACTGTACTAACCAGTCAACTAAGTTGCGTGCGTGAGACGAGAAGGTGATACCAGGCAGAAGCTGCTGAGCACCGCTATCCAACTGATCTGGGAGAATAGCTATGGATCGATCAGCGTGGATGATATTTGCGAGCGGGCCGGCGTGAATAAGGGGAGCTTCTATTACGCCTTCAAGACGAAGTCCGATCTGGCAATCGCCGCTTACGACGAGTTCTCGAAAAATAAGCGGCCTATCATGGACCGAATCTTCTCGTCACAAGAGCCTCCTATCGTGAGACTTGGGAGCTATTGCGATAAAATCGTGAACGACCAGATGGCGAAATACCAGAGCTTCGGCAGGGTGTTGGGTTGCCCTTTCGTCTCGGTCGGATGCGAGCTTAGCACTCGGGATGAAGGTATCCGCAGAAAAATGGAAGAGATCGCGGATCAAGCAGTTCGCTATCTGACCGGGGCGATACGGGACGCGGTCGCAGAGGGGTCAATACGGACGGAGGACCCCGCCCAGCTCGCGAAGGAGGCTTATTACTTTGTTGTTGGTGTTTTGACCCAGGCCAAGATCCAAAACGATCCGGAGACGCTGAAGCGGCTTAAGCCCGGCATGGCAAAGATCTTGGGAATCCGGTTAGAGGAGCCGATACCGGTTTAAGTCCTTTTTTTTGACTATTCATTAGACTAACCAGTCAATATAGAAAACTACACCATGGACTGCAGTCACTGCAAAATCGCAGACCGAACTTCTCACGATCGGGCTCGCTTGGAAAAGGTCATGACTTTGTTAGAGGCGGCCAGATTGTCAGACCAGCTTGAGAGTGCCTCGGATGGCCTCCCAGCCGAGCAACATCGATTCACCTTTACCCTTCCCGCCGTACAAAACGTCGTCTCCTTGATCATCGAGTAACGAATGCGGCTGGCTGGGAGAAATAATTATGAAAGGAGTGGGTCGCTGAGAAAGGGCGGCTCGCAACAAATGTACGCTCTGATTGTTCTATCTGGGGTTTCGCTCTTCCTGTTTTTTCTAGCGCTGAGCGGGGATCCGAATTCACCAGGACACCACTGAGTTCTTACCCGCTGCGGCGGGTTACAGATCGTAGCCCAGGGGCGAAGCCTTTCGCCTCTGGGCTTATTTTTTTTTACCGTTTTGCGCTATTAAAGCTGCCTACTGTCCCTGTCCTAGGCCGAGAGCATTCAACGTCTCGTCATCAATCTGACCGGACGCTCTCAAACCGTGCTGGGACTGGAATGCTTTGAGGGCACTTTCTGTCCCTGGGCCAACTTTGCCGTCGATCGGGCCGTGATAGAAACCGAGATTGGCAAGCCTTGATTGAATCGCTGAGGTCTCGTCTTGGGCGCCGGGTGGCTGGCCGTATCCACCGCCGTAGTCACCGCCGTAATAACCATAAGGATATTCACCCCAAGCCGAGTAGGGGTACCAACCGCCCCAACCCCACCAGCCCCAACCGTAACCGGGCCACCAACCCCAACGGTACCAATGGCCTCCATGCCACCAACCGCCGTGCCACCAGCCGCCGTGCCAGCCTCCATGCCAACCGCCGTGCCAGCCACCGTGATACCCCCAACCACCGCCGCCGTGCCAGCCGCCCCAGCCGGCAAAACTCGAGCTTGGTGAAATTAGGAGAGCCAAGGCGGCTGATATCGAAAATAACAACCGTTTGAACTTCATGATATTATTTAAGGTATCGCTGCTAGAGAACCGCTGCCGAACCGAGCGGGCTCTTGACCTCTCTTTTGACGTTGGAAGAGTCGCCAGGTTTCGGCGCATCGATGTGATTAGTGCGGAAGAAGTTTATATCA
>JAFAHI010000083.1 GCA_019237325.1 Verrucomicrobiota bacterium
ATCCCCGACCTGGACTTCATGTTGCATGCGGTTTTCCAGTTCCCCTTGGGAGTTTTTCAGAAATGAGATCGGTGAGTCATACTTCGGGTCAATCAAGCGATCAACCTGGATCACCTGGGCAGTCAGGTTATCGTCCGTAGACCGCCTTTCCGCCAAGGAAATCAGATAAGGACAGATCTCGTCCATATTCAACCGATCGACTCCCTCAGAGATTTCACCGTCGTTGACGAAGCAATAAAGGCCGTCCGTGCACAGGAGGATGCGATCGCGCGACATCAATTTGATCCGCTTGAAATCGCATCGCACTACCGGTTCATGTCCGACCGTACGGGTTAACATCGAACGCAACTCGCTGGCCCGGGCTTCGTGCTCGGTGATCAACCGCAATTTCAATTGGAGACCGGTGTAAGAATGATCATCCGTCAATCTCTTGATCTGTTCGTTTCTGATCAAATAGGCGCGTGAATCGCCAACGTGACCAATCGCCAGCTCTTTGTCGCGAAAGATGCAGACTGTTAAAGTTGTGGCCATCCGCCCACCCTTCGGATTTTCCATGCCTGACTCGTAGATCGCCAGGTTCGCCCGCTGGAAAATCTCTCGTAGGACCTGTTTGGTGGTAAGCGAAGAATTGGCTTGGCGGAAAACCTCCAGCGCGACATGCACCGCAAGCTGGCTGGCGACATCGCCGTTGCTTTGGCCACCAACACCATCAGCAATGATGGCCACCGAGCCGTGCTGGCGGCGGACCTGGTCGTCAGCAGGTTCCCAGAAGTCGACCGCGTCTTCATTGCGATCTCGCTTTGGGCCGGGGGAAGAGAGCGAGAATTGGCTTAGTCGCATCGGACAATCAGATAGCCTAGATCGCCCACAATTCGTCAACGATTAATAAGCGGAGTCAAGCTACGCAGGCTTCTAGGACCGGGGTAACCTTGCCTAGGGTACCCCGGTCCTACCAAAACCTCACGCTCGCTGGAGAGAGCACGTGTTGTGCCAGGGATGGCGTATCGGCGTTTGGCGTATCGGCGTTCGCGGGTGCCTTCTCGTGCTCGTACTCGTCGTCGTCCTCGTCCTCGACTGTCTTACGCGTTCCAGTCGCGACGGGACGATAAAGCATAGGGTAAATGAGAACGGGAGACTGTTGTTCGGGCTTAGGAGTGGCACCGTATTGTCGAGGACGAGGACGACGACGAGTACGAGGACGAGTAGGATTGCCTCCTTTCGCTTCGTTTTCTTGTCACCCTGCCAACCCGCTTGAACTCCGGTCCTAGCCCGCTGATGGTAGAAACAGACAGGATTGTATAATGGACTCTCTCGACACGACCTTCACTGAATCGTTGCTTCAGGAGCGTGATTCCTGGGCAAGACCAGAACTGGATTGGGTAAAGGCCATTGCGGTCAACAAAAGCGCGGTCGAACGTCGGGTCTCAACGTTAGCCGGCAGGCGCACGGTCAAGAAGGAATGGCAAGCGGCGTGGCTGTTAAAAGCAATTACCTGTATCGATCTAACCACATTGTCTGGAGATGACACCGAAGGCAAAGTGCATCGCCTCTGCGCCAAGGCCAAATCTCCGGTCAGAGCAGATCTCCTGGAAGCTCTGGGCGTTACCGGTATTACGGTCGGTGCGGTGTGCGTTTACCCAACGATGGTCGCACACGCGGTACGCGCTTTGAACGGCAGCAACATCCCGGTTGCGTCAGTCGCCACTGGTTTTCCTAGCGGGTTGATGCCGATGACACAACGGTTGGAAGAAATCCGGTATGCGGTCGATCAGGGTGCTGCCGAGATCGACATGGTGATCACCCGGGAACTCGTGCTAACCGGGAGGTGGGATGAGCTTTTTGATGAAGTTGCGGCGTGCAAAGACGCGTGTGGCCGGGCGCACCTGAAGGTCATTCTGGCTACGGGCGAGCTCGCTACCCTGCGTAATGTGGCCCGAGCCAGCATGGTCGCACAGCTAGCCGGTGCTGACTTCATTAAGACCTCTACCGGCAAAGAGACGGAGAACGCTACTTTGCCGGTTACGTTAACGATGGTCCGCTGTATCCGGCGTTATTATGAATCGAGCGGACGCAAGGTCGGCTTCAAGCCAGCCGGCGGAATCCGGTCTGCTAAAGATGCTTTGGCCTGGCAGGTCTTAATGAAAGAGGAACTAGGCCGGGATTGGCTTGAACCCGAATTATTCCGTTTTGGGGCCTCCGGGCTATTGACCGATATCGAACGCCAGCTCGAGCACTTCGTTACCGGACGTTACTCCGCTAACTATCGCCATCCAGCTGCTTAAGCACAGAATAATCCACCGCAGAGACACGGAGGACACAGAGACTTGAGAACTGAACCGCAGATGAACGGAAATCTACGCAGATGGTTTGATCTGCTGGTTGCAGCTGACCAAATGAATGCGGCCCAGATCGGTGGATTCCGTTTTCCAATCTCTGTGAGCTCTGTGTCTCTGTGGTGAGCTTTTGATCCGATGCCTACCGTTAAAGAAATTTTCGCAACCATGGAATACGGCCCTGCGCCTGAGAGCCCTGATTTTGTCGATGCGTGGCTGGAAAAACATGGCCGCCGTTTTGGGCATTTTATCAATGGGCGATTCGTAGACGGAAGCAGCACCTTCGAGGTGATTAACCCGGCGAACAAAGCGGTGATCGCTACGGTCAGCCAGGGAAGTAGCGCCGAGATCGATCAAGCGGTGCAAGCTGCCGGCGTGGCTTTCGAGCATTGGCGCGCTCTATCTGGTCATGAGCGGGCCCGTTATCTGTACGCAATCGCCCGCCAAGTACAAAAACATTCCCGTCTTTTCGCCGTGCTCGAGACCATGGATAACGGTAAGCCGATCCGTGAGACCCGGGACATCGATATTCCTTTGGTGGCACGGCATTTTTATCATCATGCCGGCTGGGCCCAGCTCGCGAGCGAGGTTTTTGAGCATTGCGGTCCTTTAGGCGTCTGCGGTCAGATCATTCCTTGGAACTTTCCGCTCCTGATGTTGGCGTGGAAAGCCGCCCCCGCATTAGCGGCTGGAAATACCGTGGTACTGAAACCGGCCGAATTCACTCCGCTTTCCGCATTACTCTTTGCGGAAATCACCCAGCAGATCGGGTTGCCCGCGGGGGTGTTTAATCTGGTGACCGGAGATGGTCGAACCGGAGAAGCGCTGGTGGAGCACCCTAGGGTGGCCAAAATCGCCTTCACCGGGTCGACGGAAGTTGGCAGGATCATCCGGCAGAAAACCGCTGGTTCGGGAAAAAAATTGTCGCTCGAGCTTGGCGGCAAATCCCCGTTTATCGTGTTCGAAGACGCCGATCTGGATAGCGTCGTGGAAGGCGTTGTCGACGCGATCTGGTTCAACCAAGGGCAAGTCTGTTGCGCGGGAAGCCGGCTGCTGATTCAGGAGAGCATCGCAGAAACGATGTATGCCAAGCTGCGGAATCGGATGGAGAATCTGCGAGTCGGAAACCCGCTCGATAAAGCCATCGATATCGGCGCGATCGTGGCGCCCGTCCAACTCCAAAAAATCGAATCACTGGTCCAGCAAGGGACCAAAGAGGGCGCCAGCTGTTGGCAGCCAGGTTGGGCGGTTCCCACCGAGGGGTTATTTTATCCTCCGACCCTTTTTACGAATGTCGAACCGGCGGGCACTCTGGCTCAAGTAGAAGTCTTTGGACCTGTCCTGGTCGCCATGACTTTCCGAACCCCGGCTGAAGCAGTCGAACTTGCCAACAACACACCATACGGGCTGGCCGCATCAATCTGGACTGAGAATGTCAACCTGGCGCTGGATATCGCCCCGAAGATCAAAGCCGGCGTCGTGTGGGTGAATTGCACGAACGTTTTCGACGGGGCATCCGGCTTTGGCGGCTACCGAGAGAGCGGTTTCGGCCGAGAGGGCGGAGCAGAAGGAATGTACGAATACCTCCGAGCGAACTGGGAGCACAATCTGCCGGACGCGGAGGAGCCTGAGTTCGTACCGCGAGCGGAGCCGGGTATCAACGCCGAAAGCCCAGAAAACGCCGGGAACGGTGAAGCGGCAACAATCGATCGGACGCCAAAACTGTATATTGGCGGAAAACAGGCTCGGCCAGATAGCGGTTATAGTTATCCTGTGTTTGATCCGGCAGGGAAACACCGGGGCGAGGCCGGGTTAGGCAACCGCAAAGACATTCGTAATGCGGTCGAGGCAGCAGCCAAAGCGAGTAGCTGGGCGAAGTCCGCTGCGCATCTACGGGCTCAAATTCTCTTTTATATCGCCGAAAACCTTCAGGTCCGAGCCCGGGAGTTCGCCAACAGATTGGTCGCGGACGGCGGCTATTCGGCAGAGTCCGCCGAGCGTGAGGTAACTGCCGCTATCGAGCGAACATTCTACTACGCCTCATGGGCCGATAAATACGATGGCCGAATTCATCAAACCCCATTCCGTAATGTGACTTTGGCGATGCCTGAGCCCTGGGGGATCCTGGGGATCGTGTGTCCGGAAACTAATCCGCTGCTCGGTTTCCTGTCCTTGGTTCTGCCCGCCGTTGCTATGGGAAATGCCGTTGTCGCCGTTCCCTCCGCCAGATATCCACTCGCCGCCACGGATCTTTATCAGGTCTTCGATACCAGCGACTTACCCGCTGGAGTCATCAACATCGTAACCGGGAACCAGCTTGAGCTTGCTAAGGTGCTAGCCCAGCATCTCGAGATCGCCGCCCTCTGGTTCTTCGGGTCAAAATCGGGGAGCGAGATGGTGGAACGTGAGTCAGCCGGTAACCTGAAGGCAACCTGGGTTACCCACGGTAAGGCGCGCGACTGGTCCAAGCCCGAACAGGCCCAAGGCCAAGAATTCCTGCGGCATGCCACGCAGATAAAGAATAT
The DNA here is from genome assembly GCA_019237325.1 of Verrucomicrobiota bacterium. GTDB lineage: Bacteria > Verrucomicrobiota > Verrucomicrobiia > Chthoniobacterales > JAFAMB01 > JAFAVN01. Next base: position 4,859 of record JAFAHI010000083.1, read on the forward strand.
TTGGGTACCCTATGGCGAATAGGCGAATGGGCGTGTGGGCGACGGGGCGATTTTCAGTCGCGTCTGCAGTGAACATAGTGGACGTAATGGACTGAGTAGACGTAGTGGATGCTCTTCCGCGCCATCGCCCTGTCGCCCATTCGCCGTTTCGCCCATTCGCCGTTTCGCCCTTTCGCCTCCGGCGCACAAACCGTCACTCGACGCGTGATCGGGGTTGCGCTGTCGTTTGGCTGCGCAACAATGAATATAAGATCACTGTGAACCCGAAATCTGAACCAGTTTCTGTCGCCGAACACTACCAGAGCCTTTTGGCCGAGCGTTATAGTTGGATGTTTGGTTCGTTTGAGCAAAAGGCGGCCGAACAAGAGGCCTTGTTCAAGAGATTAAGCCTCCACCACGATCCAAAGGGCCCTGCGCTCGACCTAGGCTGCGGCTCCGGCTTTCAATCCGTGGCCCTGGCTAGGCTGGGGTTCGAAGTAACCGCCGTTGACTTCAGTGAACGGTTACTACAGGAGCTGACGCAACACACCGGGGCTCTCCCCATCACCGCCATGCAGGGCGACCTCCGGCAGCTTGGGCAATTCCCTGACGAATCAAGCCAAGTCGTGGTCTGCATGGGAGATACCCTCACTCATCTGCCGGCTAAGGCTGATATCCCAGAGCTATTTCGGGCAATTAAGAGGATCCTAAAACCGGGCGGCAAAGTGATCATCAGTTTTCGCGATTTAAACGAGGAACTAAAGGGTTTGGACCGGTTCATCCCGGTTAAGTCTGATCCGGACCGGATCATGACTTGTGTCTTAGAGTATGAGCCCGAGACAGTCCTGGTTACCGATCTTTTCTATGAACGGACCCAGTCCGGTTGGTCGTTCCACAGGAGCTCTTATCGCAAAATTCGGATCGCTCCGAGCGCGGTCGCTGAAGAACTCCGCGGCGCCGGCCTGATGGTGACATTCCGCGATATCATCGCCGGATTTCAGATCCTGGCGGCAGTGAAGGCGGAGTGAGGGAACGAAACGGCGAATGGGCGAATGGGCGATACGGCGAAGTGCCGAGAGAATTGTTCGGCAGTTGCCGGGTGAGCTTGCGAGCCCTAGGAATGGATAAAAAACGCGACTAGCAGCTGAAGGCGCGAAAGAGCTCGCGTTTTAGCGTGAAACGCTTAATAGGCCGGTTTCGCCGTTTCGCCGTTTCGCCGCTTCGCCGCTTCGCCTACTTCTCCATCCAACCGTCCTTAAGCCGCACGATACGCTTGCCGTAAGACGCGTTCTCTTCCGAGTGGGTTACCTGGACTATCGTGGTGCCTTCGGCATTGAGGCGCTTGAACAGCTCCATGATTTCTCGTGCTTGGTCGGAATGGAGGTTGCCGGTCGGCTCATCAGCGAGGATCAGTTCCGGTTTTGCCACGATTGCCCGGACAATCGCGACCAATTGTTGTTGGCCGCCGGACAACTGGCTCGGAAACAGATCGCGTTTACCCACAATATTGAACCGATCTAAGGCGTCACAAACAATCGACTCTCGTTGCGAGTGCGGCACATCCCGGTAGGACAAGGGTAACTCGATATTCTCGTAGACGGTCAGATCATCCAGAAGATGATAGGACTGAAATACGAACCCGGTGTGCTTCTTGCGGAGGTTTACGCGTTCTTTCTGCTTCAATTTATGGACCGGCTGATCGAGTAGATAAAATTCCCCGTCCCATTCCGCGTCATGAAGACCGAGGATGTGCAGAAGCGTGGATTTACCTGCCCCAGAGGGTCCCATGACCGACACGAAATCTCCGGGTTCAACCGTCAAGTTGATCTGCCGTAACACGTAATAAAATCCGTTCTTTAACTTATAACTTTTCTCGATGTTCTTGAGAGTAATCATTGGGAGTTCGCGGTTCACAGTTGGCGGTTCGCGTTCACCGTCCGCGGTTGGCAGTCATCTGTCATTTGTCATTTGTTATTTGTTATTTGTCATTCTCTTAGCGCTCTAATCGGATCGATCCGCGTCGCTCGTAACGCCGGTAATAGGCATGCCGCCAAGGCGGCTGCGGCCATGGATCTGTTTTCCGATCGGATCCTGTCCCGGGAAAAAGCGGGCGGCAAACTCGTCACTAACAACGATCACTTTTTCTTTGTCCGGGCCGTCCTGATCGTCAAACAGTCGCCCGTGTAACAATGGAATTCCCAATGCATGAAAATAATCCATTGACACGATCTGGCTTTCCGTTAGCAGCTGAGCCACCAATCGGGAACGATTGGCGCCGAGGGCGGCGCGGATACTGACTTCTCTGAGCCGCTCTTGCGCTCGTGCCAAAAGCAAATTGGCAACATTGGCGCAAGCCACGAGCAGCAAACAAGCGACGGCGCCTTCTAAGAGCCAAACTGTCGTCGAGTAATCGCTCACCACGCCCTCCAGATAGGGTGTAACCCGAATCCCAAAACCGGCGTCCGTGGCTGGATATTGAGCGATCAAATTCTGTTGAATCACCTCCAGCTCCACCTGCGCCTGCTGCAGCGTGACACCGGCTCTCAGACGGCCAAGCAATCGTAATAGAAAGCTCCCCGGCGAATCTTCTTGTTCGGAGCAAAATCCGGATCTTGGTTCGTTGCGATGTAGAGCTCGACTTTAAACCCTTCGTCTGCTTGCCCTGGCGTGATACCCACGACTTCAAAGCTCCGGGAGTTCAAAACGATGTTGCGGAGATGTGAGATCAAGCCGCGCATCCAGAGAAGACTGATGCAGCATCCATGCCGTTCGTCAAAACAGGCACGGTAATAGTCTCACACTAAGACACAAAGGCACAAAGAGCTGGGACCCTGCCGCCTGTCGGTTCTTCTTAGTGTCTTTGTGGCTTTGTGTGAGAACTAGTTTTCGAGCCGCCGTTTCAAAATGGAAAGGGGCGTCTCAGTTTGAGACGGTCAGCAAAATAAACTCTTCAGAACCTTTGCGCCTTTGCGGCTTTGCGTGAGATTTTTCTTCCTTTTTCGCGGCTATTCCCTCAGCACGATGATGGGATCAATTTTCGTGGCTCGCAACGCGGGAAGAAGGCAGGCCAAACATCCGGTAATGCCCAACACGATGATAGCGGCCGCTAACGTCGATAGATCGGCTGGAGAAACACCGTAAAGCAGGCTTTGCATATACTGACCCAGGAAAAGGGCCCCCACTATTCCAATCAACAGACCGATCCCGATCAATCGAAACCCTTCGAAAACCACCAGTCTGAGTATTTGCCCGCGATCGGCGCCTATTGCTGCGCGGATGCCAATGTCCCGAGCTCGATTCGTTACGGAGTACGCTAAAATCCCGTATAATCCAATGGCCGAGAGTAGGAGCGCAGCCGTCGAGAACAACGAAACCAAGAGAACCGCAAGGCTGCGAGTGGCATACTTTTTGGAGATCAACTCGTTGTACGTCTGGACCGTGCCTAAGGTCACGGATGGGTCAGTCGACGCGAGGGCGGCTCTGATTCCGGTTGTCAATCCGGCAGGATCCGCGACCGCTCGCACCAGGAGAAGCCCGTATCTCTCTGTTTGCTGACTAAACGGGTAATAGGCATCGAATGGCGACGGATGATGGTCTGGGCCTCCGTGTACGGTATTGCCGACGATTCCAACGATCGTGCCGATCTTGTTGGTCACAGTAGTACCGAGATTTTCGATCTGCTTCCCAAGCGGGTCTTCGGACGGAAAGAACCGCTGGGCAAACGACTTGCTGATAATGACCACGGATGGGCGATCGATTTTATCTTGTGCGTTGAACTCCCGCCCTGCCACCAAGGGGATCTGCAGTGTTTTAAAATAGTTCGGTGAGACGATCTGAACATCCATTCTAGGCTCCCGCCCTTGCTCCGGCAGCGGTTGACTTGGAATTGTGAAAAGACTGCTATAGCCCTCTTCCCAGGCGAACGGCGCGTTATCGTTTACCGCCGCATCCACCACCCCTGGCAGCTGCCGGACACGATCAAGCAGGGATTCGAAAAACGCTCGAGTCTGCGCCGGGTCGTCATGTTTCTTATCCGTGAGATAAATCTGCGCGGTTAGAACATCCCGCGGGTTGAACCCAAGGGGAACACTTTGAGCCGCCTGAAGGCTGCGCACCAACAGTCCGGCAGCGATTAACATGACACAGGCAAGGGCAACTTGGCCGATCATCAGCAGGGATTGAGTTCTCTGACGCTGCGCGCCTGTGGTGACGTTGCGGCTGCCGCCGGCCTTGAGGCTCAATGCTAGATTGGCTTTAGAAGTTAGCACCGCCGGCAGTAACCCCGAGAGCAATGCCGTAATCGCGGCGACCGCGAAGAAGAATATCAAGGCTTCAGTGTCAAGACTCACGGCGAAAACCCGGGGCATGTCTTCGGGAGCGATGGCTTTGATTAGTCCAATAACCCATGAAGCAACGATCACTCCAATGATGCCGCCCAGAAAAGAAAGCACCACGCTCTCAGCCATGAGCTCACGAGCCAGCCGGAAACGCGATGCACCCATCGTCGCTCGGATGGTGATTTCTAGTTTACGATCCAACGCTCGCGCCAGAAGCAGCGTCGCTACATTGGCCGTCGAAATGACTAAAAGACACCCGACCGCCGCGCCCAATATCCAGACTGTGCCAGCGTAATCTTTTACCTCAACGTCCAACAACGGCTGAATATGCACCGTGTACCCCCGATCCTCTGGATATTGGGCAATAAGATTACGATGGATCACTTCCAATTCGGCCTGCGCCTGCTCCTGGGTAACGCCCCGCTTTAACCGCCCGAGGCAATAGAGGATATGGGCATCGCGGCTCCGCCACCCGTTCCATTGCCCCCACGCGCCGACGAGGTCTGCCGCGTTTAAAGGCACGTACACTTTCGGTGGGGTGCGGTTCTCAGCTTCGGGCGGGATCACCCCGATGATCTCAAAGCTTTGACCGTTTAGGATTAGCGTCTTTCCGATAATCTTCGGATCAGAGCGATAATGGCTTTTCCAGAATGGTTCACTGAGGACTGCTACGAGCGGCCCGCCCGGTTTATCTTCAGCTGCGGTAAACGGTCTGCCAAGGACGCAGTGCAACCCGTTCACATCAAATGCACTAGCCGAAGCAAACGCACAATTGATCCGCTCCGTAGATCCGTTCTCGGTGAGATCGAAATACTCGAAATTTTCGAGTGCTAAGCTGGTGAAACTCTGTTGCGCCGCCGAAAAGTCGAGATAATCGGGATAATCAACCGGCATTTCTTCCGTGCCGCGAACCGGCATGCTGATTACCATCAAGCGATTCGATTCAGGATATGGCAACGGCTTTAGGAGGACCGTATCAATGAGACTGAAGACAGCCGTATTAACCCCAATCCCGAATCCCAGCACAATCACGGCGATTACGGTAAACCCTGGGGACTTCAACAGTCGGCGAACAGTCCGGCGAAAATGGGATACCAGGGGATGCATCGCGGTAAGTAAGCGATAACAAAAGTAACCGGGAGTTCAAGGAGTTGTTAGAAGGTGGCATAGCGGGTGATTGGGTTGCTTCCGCGCGACGCGAATGAGTTAGAACAGCCGCGAAAAGGCGCAGAAAACGCAAAAGAAGCGACAATTGGATGGGAGCCGCTTTGAAGCGTTGCAGACGACCTCGCAACTTTCTCGTTGGCGCGGGTGCAACCGAAGAATGTGAAAACAGGCGGCTCCAGCGAATTACCCAGCGTTTTGTTCTCGCCCAAATAGTGTCTGCTGAACCGGGCTCAATGAATATCGGGCACGTTGCAGAGCGGATGTAATTCTCCTTCCACCACCGAATCGCTGATCGCCTGCTCGAACCAACAAATCGCACCAGCACTGATCCCGCAGAGGATCTTACCCGCCTGCCACGCTTCTTTCAGTGGCTGGTCTAAACCGCGTCCGCGCCAGACTGACAACATGTCCCGGGTATTCCCTCCGCCAACGTAAAAAATGTCGTTTCCCAGTACCGCAGCTCGCGGATCGGAGATCTGCGAATCAATCAGCGCCAAGTGCGTTGGCCGGCAGGCTAATTTCTCGAATGCAGAGTAAAACCGCTCGATATAATCGACGCTATCTCCGGTAGCGGTCGGTATGAAACAGACTCGCGGTTCCCGATCCGACCGGCGCCACAAAGAAAGGATGTACCGGTCCAAGGCCAGGTTGTCTGGCTCCATCGAAAACCCGCCCCCACCCAAAGCGACGATGTGACCAGCCATACGGAAACAAGGATTTCACCACAGAGACACAGAGAACACAAAGACCGAATCTAAAAATCCCCAGATTACACAGATCAAGCCTCAGATTAATTGCTTGCCGGCGAATAAAAGTACCGCCGCTCGACTTCCTTTTATTACCAAACCTGGGCTGAGACCAGAAATGGAAATCTGCGTAATCTGTGTAATCTGCGGATTTTAAATGCTGTCTCTGTGTCCTCTGTGTCTCTGTGGTGAAATTTTCCGATTCATTCGCGGAGCGCTGTGATCGGGTCGACCCGGATCGCACGGAGGGCGGGCACCAGGCAGGCCAGGAATGCAGCCAGCCCTAAGACACCGACCGCGGTCAAAAGGGCAACCGGATCAGTCCCGGAAACACCATAGAGCAGGCTCTGGATCAGATGGGTTAGGATCATTGAGCTAATGATACCGGCAACCAGGCCGATCCCAACAATGGTTAGTCCCTGACGAACGACCAAACTGAGGATGCTTCCGGATTCTGCCCCGAGTGCAATTCTAATCCCAATTTCCCGCGTGCGCTGCGCGATCGAATACGCGAGTACGCCGTAGAGTCCCACCGCAGCGAGTAGCAGAGCGAGAACCGAGAACAGGCCCACCAAAATGACGGAAAGCCTTTGCGTTACCAGCTCATTACTGAGCTGAGTTTCCAAGGTTCGAATATTGAAGACCGGTAGATTTGAGTCCACCGATTGCACCGCCTCGCGAGCCGCAGCTACCAGCTGCAGCGGATCGCCTTTCGCCCGAAGCAAGATAGTCATGCCTAGCTCCGGTTCCTGCGAGATCGGATAGTAGAGCTCAGCGAGTTTGGGCACGTTTACCAAGTCGTTGTGCCGCACCGTCCGGACCATTCCAATGATGGTATATTTTGGCGAGTCCGGCTTATCAGGGTCCTCAATAATCTGTTGGCCGATCGGATCCTGGCCAGGAAAACAGCGATTGGCCAGCTTTTCATCAATGATAACGACGGGCGTTTTACCGATTCTATCCTCTGAGTCGAAATCGCGGCCACGAACGATTTGAATCCGAAGTGTTTTGAAATAATCCGGCGAGATAGACTCATATTCGGCGGTCGGTTCTTCACCGGGTCTGGGTACAGGCTGACCAACGATCCCAAAATCCCTGACGTAATTCTCACCATTAAAGGGCGTATTACTACCCAGAGCAAACGCCTCGATGCCCGGAATCCGGTGAATCCGTTCCAAAAGCGATCCGTAAAATGCCACCATTTCTTCAGTCTTCGGTGACTGATTGGATTCGTTTTGATATTTGGACTTCGACAGTTTAATCCCGATGGTGAGCAAGTTATGCGGGTCAAATCCGAGCGGCACTTTCTGCAAACTCTGGAAGCTTTGAATTAGTAGGGTAGCACCGACTAAAAGAAGACTAGCCAAAGCCACCTGGCCGATAACTAACAAACCTTGGCTCCGTTGCCGGGCGGCGCCGGCGGTACTGCCGTGACCGCCTGCGGTCTCTAGCATCGCGCGGATGTTAATCCGAGAGGTCTTCAACGCAGGCCATAATCCAAATACGAGGCCACTGCAGAAAGTCACCAGCGTCGTAAATAACAGGACCATCCCGTTGATGTGAACCTGCCGAAACCGGGCAACATCATGAGGGGCTAACGCACGAATCGCGTCGAGACTGGTCTGCGCTAAAAGTAAACCGAGCATCCCGCCAAACACCGCTAATACTACGCTCTCGAATAGTAGCTGGTTGACCAGCCGGCTTCGGCTAGCGCCAAGGGCCGCCCTCAACGCAACTTCGCGTTGACGCGCTATGGCTCGACCTAATAACAGGTTGGCAACATTCGCACAGCCGATCAAAAGAACGAGACCGACGACGGCCAGCAATAAGTAAAGCGTCATCCGATATTGGCCGACGGCGTCCTCCAACAGCGGCATTGCCTGAGTAGAGATGCCCGTGTTAGTGTCCGGATAACGTAACTCGAGATTTCGAGCAATCACCCGAAGCTCGGCGGACGCGCTCTCGAGAGAAACACCCGGCTTAAGCCGAGCCAAACAGAACAGCCCGGGATGCATACCACGATCCGTTAGTGCGGATTTGATCTCGAAATGGCTGAACGGCAGGTAAACATCCATGCCCTCCGGGGTCGTGATTTGCGGGGGGATGATGCCGATGATTTGGTAGCTAACATCATTCAGCACCAGGTTTTGGCCGATAACCCTCGGATCCGCCGCGAAACGGTTTCGCCAGAATCGATCGCTCAAGAGAACGACACCTGATCCTCCCGGATGATCGTCATTCTCGGAAAACGCGCGCCCCATGGCAGGCTGAGCTCCTAGCACTCGAAAATAGCTCGCGGTCACGAATGCACCGTGCACCCAGGCTGGGTCACCATTCCCGGTTAAATTAAAATTATCCCGACGAAAAACGGCGAGGTCTTCGAACGAATGTTGGTTCGCACGCCAATCGAGGTAATCGGGGTAGGACACCGACATTTTCGGATAAGCGGAGCTCGTGTCCAAAATCGTGCATAACTTCTCCGGTTCCGGATAAGGCAACGATTCCAATAGAACCGCATCGACCAAACTGAAAATGGCGGTGTTGGCTCCGATAGCGAGTCCCATGATCAGTACAGTGGTAATGCTGAACCCGGGGGACTTTAATAGCAACCGGACGGTGTAACGCAGGTGAGAGATTAGGCTTCGCATGTCAGTGAGTCGGCAAGCAATGAAATTGAATAGCCGCAAAGGATCGCAAAGATCGCGAAAGCGACAGACAGATTCTGGATACACTCGTGGCTAGGTTTTTCGCTTCGCAGGTCATATTTTTTGCGTTCTTTGTGCTCTTTCGCGGCTATTCCTCCGTTTTCATTCGCGAAGCGCTGTTATCGGGTCGATGCGGCTGGCTCGGAACGCGGGGAAGAAACAGGCGGTCAATGCCGTGAGGGCAAGGGCGAGAACGCTGATTGCAATGGACAGCGGATCCGTTGCGGAGACTCCGTACAGGATTCCAGCGATTATCCCGGAGAGCGCTAGGGAAATTACTAGTCCAATGAAGATGCCGACTCCTACGATCTTAAGCCCCTGTTGGATGACCAATCGAAGAATGCTCGGAGATTGTGCGCCCAGAGCAATTCTGACTCCTATCTCACGTTTCTTCTGACCAACCGAATAAGAGAGAACCCCGTACAATCCAATTGCCGCTAATAACAGAGCGACCGCAGAAAATGCGCTAACTACTACCGAAGCTAACTGCCGGATGGCAAACGCGCCTGCAACCGCGTCTTCCAGCTGGCCGATATTTGATACCGCCAGGTTCGGATCGAGATCCGCGACAACTTTTCGCAGAGGCGCGGTCAGCAGGGCTGGATTATTCTCGGCGTGGATTACCAGCGTCGCGAAATTAACCCGATTCGATTCAGTATTCTGAGTATACGGATAGTAACATTGGAAGGGCGTTGGCTGCGATTCCGGGTTGTCGTATTGGACGCTGCCCGCTACGCCCACGATCGTGTAGAAATTCCGTTTCAAACCGGTGCGATCATGAAAATCATAGATCCGTTTCCCGATCGGATCTTGATCAGGAAAAAGCGATTGAGCCACACTCTGACTAATGATCACAACTTTCTGACTATCGGGGCCATCTTGCTCATTAAAGGTTCTGCCCCGTATCAGGGGAATGCTCATGGTACGGAAATAATCCGGCGAGATGAACTGCACTTGCCAGGCGGGTAACTGGTTCTGCGGTGGTTCCCGGCGCCCTACAATCCAAAAGCCGTCTAGATTAGTTCCCGGGGAAGAAGGCATAAACGGCAAGGCGCTATTGATGCTGACGGATGAAATACCGGGGAACGTTTTTACTCGCTTGAGCAAATGATCAAAGAACTGGCGGTACTCGGACTCGTTCGAATAATTAGCGTTGGTAAGATAAAGATCCGCAGTCAGACGGTTAGCCGCATCGAATCCGAGAGGCGTACGTTGCAGCGCCTGAAAGCTTCGAGCCATGAGACCCGCGCCAATTAAGAGGACAACTGTCAGCGCCACCTGGCCCCCCACGAGGATGGCTTGGCCGAGGTTCCGTGCCCGGCCGGCAGTACCGCCACGTTCTCCTCCCTGTTTAAGAGCTAATCCCAGATTGGTCCTCGAGTTGACCAGAGCCGGGAACAACCCAGAGAAAGCCGCAGTTAAAAGGGTGATCACGACCACAAAGACCAAGGCCCCAGTGTCAAGCCGTACCTCTTGAAACCGGGCGAACTCATCCGGCACCAGAGCTCTAATCATCGCTAAGGGCCAGGCAGCCGCAGCGAGACCAATGGTTGCACCCGCAAATGCCAGCGCCGAATTTTCGATAAGGAGTTGAGCAACCAATCGTCCTCGATTTGCGCCGAGAGCCGCGCGCACACTCATTTCTCTGGCGCGTTCTTGTGCTCGGACCAGCAACAGCGTAGCGACATTCGCGCAAGTGATCAGCAGTAAACAGGCTACCGCTGCTTCCACCAGCCAGAGCGAGCCGGAATAGCTGCCAATCACCGTATCGAGATAGGAGACTGCCCGGATATCGAACCCGAAATCTTCCGAGTACCGGCGCACCAAATTTTGCTGGAGCACTTCCAGATCGGCTTTAGCCGTTTGCAGTGTAGCGCCGGCTTTGAGGCGGCCGAAACACGCATAGTCATGGCTAAGCCGCTGGGTCATCTCCACCGTCCCGTACCAGCGGCTTTGGTTCAACGGGACATAGACCTCCACCTTCGCGGATTCGTTAGCGACAGCCGGAGTGACGCCGATGATCTGAAAACTTTTGCCGTCCAGTGATAAGTTAGTTCCGACCACATTGGGGTCGCCATGGAACTGTGTCCGCCAAAAACGTTCACTGACGACCGCCACCGGAGACCCATCCGGGCGGTCATCGGACACTTCAATCGGACGGCCAAGCGCCATCGCTCGTCCGAATAGCTGAAAGAAGGTTCCCGAGATATAGGCCCCGCTGATTAACTGAGGATTGCCGTGTCCAGTCAGCGTAAAATCGTCATTGAGACAGAGCGCCATCTCCTGGAACGAATGTTGGCCAGCCTTGATATCGACGTAATCTGGGTAATCGAGAGGTAATCGATCGAAACTTCGATAAGACTGGTAAACCTGTACCAACTGCTCGGGATGCGGGTACGGAAGCGGCTTTAGGAGCACCGCCTCCATGACACTATAGATAGCGGTGTTGCCCCCAATCCCTAATCCAAGGATCAGGATCGCTGTGATCGTGAATCCGGGCGTCTTAACCAACCGCCGGATCGTATGGCGAAGATGGGAAATTAGGCTGGGCATGGCAAAACAGGAGCTAGGAGCTGGGAAGAGTGAAAGGTGAAAAGTGAAAAGTGAAAGGTAAGCGGTAGCGCCTTGGCGGATGAGCGGCGTTGCAGAGCCGCTGATCAATCCCTTCTCGATTGGAGATGTCTAGGTTACGGGGAGTGTCCTTACTTTTCACCTTTCACCTTTCACTTTTCACACTTACTCGCGCAGCGCTGTGATCGGGTCGATGCGCGTCGCTCGAAACGCCGGCAGGAGACACGCCAGGAGCGCAGCCGCTGCGAGCACCAGGGTACCGGTTAGCAGCGCGGTGGGATCAGTTGCCGATATGCCATAAAGGACGCTTCCTATTATTTGTCCCAATATGATCTCGGCGCCGGCGCCAATGATTAGGCCCACGCAAATAATGCGGAGTCCCTGGTAAGTAACCAACTTAAGAATATTGGTTGCTTCGGCTCCTAAAGCCATTCTGACGCCGATCTCGCGGACTCTGAGGCTCACCGAGTAAGAAAGCACCGCGTACAATCCGATGGAAGCCAGCAGTAAGGCTACACCGGAAAACAAACTGACGATGATCAGAGAAAGCCGTTTTGCCGTAAAACTCTTAGCGATCTGATCGTCGTAGGGACCGACGTTGGCGAGAGGAAGGTCCGGATCAATCGTGTCGACCGTTTTTCGCAAAGCGGGGACCAAGGCTCGTGGGTCGCCACTCGCGTGCACAACCAAGGTTTCAAATTCCTTATATTCTCCGAACTGCGCTGCGGTTTGGGTGTACGGGAAATAGGATTGGAACGGGGTATCTTGGATCTCCGGGTCCCGATGCTGAACGTCAGCCACTACGCCGATGATCGTAGTAAGATGGCGTGGTCGATTGAAAAGATCTCCCCGGTCATCGAGTTGTTTTCCGATTGGATCCACCCCACCAAAAATGCGACGAGCGATGCTCTCGTTAATAATCACAACGCTCTCTGCATTTTCTTGATCCCGCTCATCAAAGAAACGCCCTTTTAACAGTGGTATACCAAGGGTTCGAAAATAGCCGGGCGAGACAACCTGATGAACCATCCAGGGTAACCGGCTGACGTCCGTCACCTGCCGCCGAGCGACGATTAAGGTCTCGAGATCGAGGTTTTCGCCGAAAGGAACGCCATCGTTCAAACCGACATCAAGGACACCGGGCAGACGCCCCACTTTCTCCAGCAAAGAATCGAAGAAAACCTTTCTCTTTTCGCCGTCCGCGTACTTCGTACTGGCCAAGTACACATCCGCGACCAAAACATGGTGGCTATTGAATCCCAATGGAACGCTTTGTAGAGCCAAAAAACTACGCAACAGTAGTCCTGCTCCAATCAAAAGCACGGATGCCAGGGCGACTTGCCCGATCACCAAAAGGTTTTGGCTGCGCTGACGTTCGTGGCCGGCAGTGCCAGTTCTTCCGCCCTCATCTCGGAGCGCAGATGCTAAGTTTGCCCGCGACAGAATGAGGGCAGGAAACAACCCGAAGAGCAGAGCCGTCAACAGCGTCACAACAAACACAAACAGCAAAGCGGATCCATCGATCGAGATCGCCTGCAGGCGAGTGATTTTGCCAGGATCAAGGACTTTGATTGAGGAAACACCCCAGCAAGCGGTTAGTAAGCCAACTCCGCCTCCCAACAGCGCCAGGATTAAGCTCTCGCTCAAGAGTTGAAGGACCAGGCGCTCGCGACTGGCACCAAGCGCAGCCCGAACAATTATCTCTTTGCTTCGTTCGCGTGCCCTCGCCAGTAACAGGTTTGCGGTGTTGGCACACGTAATTAACAGGAGGCAAAGAACCGCTCCTCCCAATAGCCAAAGGGTCGTCGAATAGTCGCTAACCACGCTGTTGAGCAAGGGCACCAGCTTAATCCCAAATAGACTACTAGTATCCGGATACTGACTGATTAAATTCTTGGTGAGGACCTCAAAATCCACTTGCGCTTGGTCCAAGGTAACACCGTCTTTCAGCCGGCCGATACAATCAAACATATGGCCGCTTCGACGATTGCTAACATCTTTGTAGTTCGGGGCGACAGTAAATGGAACATAGAGGTCAATCCGCTGGATTTCATTGGCCTGCGGTGGGGTAATCCCGACGATCTCGAAAGTGCGCCCATTCAAGGTGATGTTTTTGCCAAGCACTTTCGGATCTCCATGAAAGCGTTTCCGCCAGAGGCCATCGGTCAACACCACGACATTCGCTGCCGCTTTCTCCTCCGTCTCCCCGAACGGACGGCCAAGGAGAAATGGTCTGCCCATAACCGAAAAGAAGTTGCCGGTGACATAGACACCTTCCAGCCGTTCTGGCTCGGCATCGCCGGTGATCTGAAAATCGTCTGCGCCGATCAGGGTCAAGTCCTTGAGCGTATGCTGGCCGGCCCTGAAGTCCCGGTAATCGCTAAAGGCCATGTTCATCCGCGGAACGTCTTGTGTCGGTTGATAAATCCTGACCAACCGATCGCTCTGCGGATAGGGTAATGGCTTCAACAGTACGCCATTGATAAGACTGAAGATCGCAGTGTTGGCGCCGACGCCTAACCCCAGAATCAAGATCGCCGTAATGGCAAACCCTGGGGACTTTAGCAGTAACCGGACGGTATGCCGGAGATGGGAAATCAACGCCCGCATGGAACGCTCCTCGAGAGTGAAGAGGAATAGCCGCAAAAGAGCGCAAAGATCGCAAAAACGTCGGACGGTCTTCGATACAATCGCGAAATTCCAGTGTTTGCCATTTTGTTGAAACTCATTTTCTTTGCGCTCTCTGCGATCTTTCGCGGCTATTATGTGTTCTTAATCCGGTGGCCAATAGCCGGTAGCCAATGGGTAGGAGTCAGTTCTGCGCACTTGGGCCGAGTTGTCGATGGCTTGGCTGCAGATGACCGACGTTGGGGCTCTCTGCGCTTTGCGGTTAAGGTTCATACTGGATTCTCCTATTCCTCTTTCCCTTGGCTACCGGCTGTTGGTCACTGGCCCCAACTTCACCGCAGAGACACAGAGGTATTTTTTTTCACAGCAAGGCCACGAAGATCGCAAGGATGATAAGAGATACTAATAAAAGTTACGATTCTAAGCACCCTTTACTCGGTCTCTCTGTATGTGTAGTGAATTCATCTTTGTGGCCTTTGCGGCCTTGCGGTGTTCAATTCCGAGTCTCCGTTTGGTTTTCCAAAAACTTACTTATAACAATCAGTACACAAAGTTCGCGAAGCTGGGTCTTCTCTTCCGCGGTCAGACCATCCTCGTCTGGTGCGAGTTCTTCTCGTCCGTTGACCGATGAAGTCATGTCTTCTAACGAATGCCTCATCTTACTGTTTTCCATCCTCCTTCGCCGACAGATTCTCCGGGAACTCTCTGCCCCTGTGGTTACATTTGTTATCCACCCACGGCCCGCGGGGCGGGTTCTCCTTCGTTCTCGTTGTTCTCTGCGACGATCTGGCCATCGAAGAGGTGAACGGTTCGGTCCGCATAACCGGCAAACCGTGAATCGTGGGTTACCATGCAAATGGTGGCGCCTCCTTGATGAAGTTCGGAGAGCAGGTCCATTACGGCGTCGCCATTTTTACTGTCCAAGTTACCAGTCGGCTCGTCCGCTAATAGGATTGATGGCGAACCAACCAAGGCCCGGGCTACTGCCACTCGTTGCTGTTGTCCACCGCTTAGTTGATTCGGATAATGCCGCTGGCGGTGGCTCATGCCGACTCGATCTAAGGATTCCAAAACTCTTTGTTTCCGTTCACTGCGGGGCATTTCGCCGCGGTAGGTCAACGGTAGCTCGACATTCTCATATACGGTGAGATCGCCAATCAGGTTGAAACTTTGAAAAATGAACCCGATCTCCCGATTACGGATCCTTGCTCGCTCAGACAACTTAAGTTGTTCCACTTGTCTCCCATTCAGCCGGTAGGCGCCTTCCGACGGTGAGTCTAACAGGCCCAGGATCGATAGCAGCGTGGACTTGCCGCAACCACTGGGTCCGGCGATCGCTACATATTCGCCTTGCAGAATCTTGAGATAAATCCCGGCTAACGCGTGGGTCTCAATCTCGTCGGTAAGGAATACCTTCTTTATGCCGTCTAGATGGATTAGAGGTTCGGGATTCACAGTTCGCAGTTCGCTGTTCACGGTTGGGTTTGGCGGTTAGCGGTTAACGGTTGGCAGTTAGCGGTTTACAGTTCCAATCGTCCTCGTCCTAGTTTGGAGTCTCTTTTGCGAGCGTTGAACCATCTTCACTACACGCCCGCGATTTGAAAAGTTTCGGATCTCTTTGATTTTTTGGTTCATTTTGTTTTGGTTGAGCTGATCACCGATCCGCTAGCCCTCTCTTAGTGCGGTCGTCGGGCTTATTCGCATGGCGCGTTGAGCTGGGAAATAATTTGCGAAGAGGCTGATCACCAACAGCATACAGCTCACCCCAATTAAGGTTTCGGGATCAACCGGGGTAACACCGTAGAGAAGGCTTTGTAGCAGGCCACAAACACAAAACGAGGCGAAAAGGCCGATAATCATGCCAAGCGCGACCAGGCGCAGCGCTCGGAGCAGAATCAAACGAAAGATCTCGAGACGGCTGGCTCCTAATGCGGAACGCACCGCAATTTCTCGGCTACGTTGAGTCACACCATAGGATATAACGCTGTAAAGCCCGATCGCGGAGAGCGCCATCGTTGCGAGCGCAAATGCGCCAACCAACCAAAGGTCAAGCCGCCGGTTACCGATCGAATCGGCAATAAGCTGAGACCAGACGTTGACTCTGGAAAGCGCCACGGTTGAATCAGTTTGATTGACGATCTGATGCAAGATTGGAACCAAAGTTCCGGGATTCACTCCATCCTTGGCGCGGAGCACTAAGGCCATTTCGAGGGCATCGCTGGTTCCGCCCACTCCGTAGTGAGGAGATTGACTCAGGGGATAGTAGTATTCGTCCCGAACCGGTACTCCCAAACCGAAGTGATGAACATCGCCCACGACGCCGATGATCGTTGCCGACCATCCATCTTCGTTCTCGATTTGGTTACCGAGCGCTGCCAGCGGCGTTTTCCAAAAGCGAGCGGCCAAGGATCGGTTAATTAAGATCCGATGTGGACTATCGGGACCGTCTTGCTGATTAAAAAATCGACCCGCTAATAAAGGGATACCGGCTGCCTGGAAATAATCGCCGCTCACTACGCGGTATTGCGCGACCGGTTGTTGACCTTGGGCAAAAGGCGCTTGACCGACAACTTGGAATGAGATGTCACAGTCGCCAGGAGTCAGAGGCAAAAAAGTGATTGCGCCAGACGATTTTACTTCCGATGACTGGTTCAATTTTTCCTGGATAACACGATAGAAGGTCCTGACCGAGGCGTCATCTTGATACCGTACTGGTGGCAACGCAATCGTCGCGGTTAGCGTTCGCTCCGAATATTGAATACCAGGATCGCTTCCCCGCAGATTGAGAAAGGATCGGAGAAGGAGACCCGCGCAACTCAGTACCACCAAGGCACCACCAATCTGGCTGACGACCAATATATTGCGAAGCAGGCCCTGCCCCAGACTTCCGATTGAGCCGCGTAAACTTTCGCGGAGCCCCGTTTGCGGCTGTTTAGGAGCTGCCAAACTCGGTGCTAACCCACAAAGAACGCCGACCGAGATGGAAAGACCGACAGCAAACGCAAGTACTCCTGGATCAATACTGATTTCCGATACACGCGGCAAAAGCGATTTTGCGATCAGTTTGAAAGAACCAACCCCCAGGCTCGCGAGACCGATTCCAACTACACCGCCAAGGGCTCCGAGCACTAAACTTTCGACCAACGATTGTCGAACCAACCGCGAACGGCTCGCTCCCAAGGATGCACGAATAGCTAGCTCCCGCCAACGGTTCAGGCTGCGAGAAAGTAATAGATTCGCCAGGTTGATTGAAGCAATCAGGAGTAGACAACCGACGGCTGCTTGTAGCAGCAATAGTCCCGGTCGCTCACTCCCGACCATGTCCTCCTGTAACGAAGTCAAACGAATCCCGAATCCCGTTTGTTCCTTTGGATATTCACGAGCAAGATTGCCGGCAATCCGCGACATTTCTTGACTCGCCTGCGCCATAGTAACTTCTGGCTTCAATCGCCCATAAACGGACAGCCAGCGATTGCCTCGGTTCGCCAATTCGCTCTCCTTGAATGCCAACGGAATCCATAGCTGAATGGTCTCATCGGGAAAATGGAAGCCATACGGCATCACTCCCACTACCTGATACGACTCGGCATTCAACCGAATGAACCGACCCGTCACATTCTCAGTCGACCCGTACAACTCGCGACAAATTCCTTCGCTGAGGATGACGACGTGTGAACTACCTATTTGATCCTCATTCGCTAAGAAACTACGGCCGACGGTCGGACTTACTCCCAACAAACGGATGTAGTTTGGTGATACTGCGGCCCCCTTAACTCTTTCTGGTCCCGCGCTTCGCTCCAGGGTCAGGTCTTTGGGACGACAAGCTGCGAGTTCGCTAAAGGTATTGTTTCTCTTCTGCCAATCCAGGTAGTTGGGCGCCGACGCTAACGAATAGGGCCAAGCCGGCTCCCATTCTTCGTAAACCCGGACTAGGCGCTCCGCTTGAGGAGCCGGCAGTCCTCGCAGCAACACTGCATCCAACACGCTAAATACCATCACGTTTGCTCCAATCCCGACTCCGAGTGCCAGAAGCGCAAAAAGCGTGAAACCCGGCGATCTCAACAGAAGCCGGACAGCGTAGCGCAGGTCTTGGAACATGGCGGGTGGAGGTTAGCGTTTGAGTAAGCAGTAAGCAGTAAGTAGTGAGCAGTTTTCTGTTGGGCCTGCAAAAAAGAGGATAGACTTTAGCGATGCCAGAAAGATTCGGAACTGATTGATTTTTGCTGCAACCTTCATGTCAAGTCTTCATTACTGCTTACTGCTTACTGCTTACTGCTTACTGCTTACTGCTTACTGCTTACTGCTTACTGCTTACCTCAGCTGTATTCGTTCATGACTATCAAATGCGCTCGTATCGGACAGAATCACGCGGTCGCCGGGCATCAGGCCGTTCAGGATCACAACCTTGGTAGCCGAGCCGCGGCCCAACTGGACCTTGGTTCTGGTGGCGGTGGCGCCGTCTGCGCCAATGCGGAACAAACCGATAGTAGAATCGTCCTGACCAAATGCGGGCCGGCCGACGTAGACGGCATCCGCTAGCTTTTCTAGTTCAATCGTGCCTTCTACACTTAGGTCAGGTCTGGCACCTTTGGGTAGTTCCATCCCATGGAAGGTAACGTCAACCAAGACAGCTCCTTCTCTCACCGCGGGATCGATTCGAGCCACCGTACCGCTCACAATACTGCCGTTACGCATATCAACTTGCCCGGTCTGCCCAATCGCAATGTCCCGGGCTTGCGTCTCCGGGATTTTGATCTGCGCTTTCAACTTCGCGTTGTCCGCTACCCGGGCTAGATTAGTACCAGCGGAAACGCGTTGCCCGACGTCAACGGCAATTTGCTGAAGGACGCCGTTCATCCCGGCTCGGACCTGCAACGCATCCACCTGACTGTGACGCAAATCCGCTTGGGCTTTGGCCTGTTCGAGATCGGTTTGGGCGACCGCCATTCTCGGCGCCATGGATCTCTTAGCAAATTCATAACGCTGTTGTTCTACCTCAAAGTTGGCTGCCAGCTCGACCGCGGCAATTTGCGCTTTCTTATAATCGAGGTCGGAAATCAGACCCCCTTTTGCCAGTCTTTGATCAGCCTCCAGCTCGGCTTTAGCCGTGTCGCGGTCAGCCTGAGCTTTGGTCAGAGCGGCTTGTCGCTCCAACAGTTCGCCTTCCAGTTCGGATTGGAGTTGGGTTAGTTTCGCTTGAGCGCTCTTGGTCGCGGCATCGGCGTCCCTTGCTTCCTGCTCCAACTCGGCACTGCTCAAAATCAATATAACGGAATTCGCGGTTACTTCTGTTCCCGGCCAAATCACGATTTGCTCAACTCGAGCATCGGTTCGAGCGGGGATCCAGCGGACTTCTTGCGGAACCAGGGTTCCAATTCCGCGCACATCTCGAATCAACGGTCCCCGCGACACGGTATCGATCCAGACGGAGCTGCGGTCGACCGCAGGCAGAGCCGGTTCAAGGCGGGCGACGAAAATACTAACTCCCGCCACCAGGGCTGCGGTCAGCAAGAGCAGCAACACATTTCTGCGCCATTTTTTTTGGCGGTAACCGATCCGGGGGATATCCATCCGGGAACCGTCCGCCGAAACAGAGAAACCTGCTTCTGCTTTCTTTTTTGGCAGCACGAGGATCGTCACGGTTAGGAATTTTGAACTGTGCAGGTGGGTAGGACATTCTGTCCATCACTGACGACTGCCGATGCCTTTGGAGCATCCGATTGCGCAGAAGCCGGCGTGATCTGGGACAGACTCAAGAGCATGCTGATTGCGGTGCTCGCAGCGAAGACCGCCCACACGGCTGACTCCGCAAAGCCAGTACCACGAACCGCTCTTTGAGACTCTCGTTGAAATTCCATGATCGGAGAGAATGGGATGATTTTCATAATAACAGCCTTCGTCCACCCCATAGGCATTTGCCGTGCCAGGTTGGATGTCCGCTACATAAGCGGCTGCATATTAGTCACTTGCGGTGAGACTAGAGACTAATGCCCCTTAGAAAACGATCTCAAAATAGGATTGGGATTCTCAATTTGAGACGGGAGGTGAGGCGATGCGGCGAGGGGGCGATGGCGCGTAAGTGGAGTGAGTGGACCCAGTGGACGAAGTGGACAGAGTAGGTGCGATCGGCTGCGCATCACCAATCACCTTTCACCTTTCACCCCTTCCGTTTCGCCGGTTGGCAGCGGCAAGCGTAGTTCGGCGATGCAGCCGACGAGGCCGTCGGTACGATTTTCCAGGGTCAGGCTGCCACCATGGGCTTCTGCGATCTGGCGGCAGAGGACTAAGCCGATACCGGATCCACTCGATTTGGTGGTAAAGAACGGCACGAATAGGTTGGTCGGGTTAGCGATACCGCTGCCTTCGTCGATTACCTGGACCAGCCATTCAGTTTGCGATCTACACCAAACGATTTCCACGTCATGACCTTTTTCCAGGCTGGCATCGACGGCGTTCTTGACCAGATTGATTAAGAGTTGCTCTATCTGATCTCTATCAATATTAGCCACGGCTTTTTCCGTCGACGTTGTTTTCACGGTGAGACGCGTTTCCAAGGCAGCTACCTGGCGGATAATCGGGCCAAGCTCAACCGGTCGCAGTGTCGGCGGCGGTAGCCGGGCCAACCGGGCATAGGCGGTCATGAACCGACCTAATGCTGAGGCCCGATCCCGGATAATTGCCATTCCACCTTGAAGGTCTCTTTCCCACAACCTCGGGCGCGTCTCCTCGTTTTGCGTGAGCAGATCACTCAAGCTCTCGGCAATCGACTGGATCGGAGCTAACGAATTGTTAATCTCATGGCCAAGGACCCGGATCAATCTTTGCCAGGCGATCCGCTCTTCTTCGCGCAGAGCACGGCCGAGATCGGTTAGCACTAACAATTGATGCGGGCGGCCGCCTTCGCGGAAAGTTGTGCGGCGCAGCCCCCAGCGGGTTCCGGATCGCCCGGGAAAGTCTCGGTCAATGAGACGGACAGCATCGCCCGCCAGACAATCATCCAGACCTAACTCAACCGCATCGTGTCCCAGAACGTGTTCCTGCCGGCGCATCAACAAACCCGCACCTGCGGGGTTCATGAGTCGCAACTTTCCTTTCTCGTCGAATGTAAATACGGCTATTTCGACGGCGTCGATCACCGCTTTTAACAGGGCGCTAGCCTCGGTTGCCAGTCGTCTTTCGACTAACAATTGGTCGCCCAGTGCATTGACTTCCCGCATGACTTCGCCCAGAGAATCGGCTTGGCGAGCCGCCCGCGCTCGCAATGAATAATCACCTTCGCGGAGTGCTGCCAGTAAATTCGTCAACGTGCGGATCGGAAACAGCACCTGCTGGCGGACCGCAATAACTACGGCAATCCAAATTCCTACTGCGACTACGGCGATGGTAACTCGCACCGACCACGGCCAGGTTGAATGCCAGAGCATGAACAGTGTTGCCGCGACCGCAGGCCCGCCCGCAACGAAGGTAAGAACCTGAACCGAGGTCTCAAATGGCAGGTTCCGCCAACGGAGCAACGGACGTCGGGAGGAATCGTGCATAGGAATAGATAATGTCACGCAAAGACGCAAAGACGCAAAGGTAGGAGAGGAATGATTGGTGAGAGGTGATTGGTAAGGTCGCCGAGCGAGATCGGGGTTGAACGCCTGGAGGGGAGCCGCTCTAAACCGTTGCTAAACCCACCGCGAGTTTCTCCTTATCGCAAAAAACGGCCAAACCGTTAGGCCACAGGCGGCCCCCGCGAATTACCCAGCGCGTGCCATCACCCGCTGGTAGTCCAAAAACCGTACGAGGAACCAATCGCGCATGGCACGCGACGAAACGTTCCCGGGAGCCGCCTGCTACGGAACGTTCAGATACATGCCAAAATTTTTCGCGCGATTATACGTTTTGATTTGAGACCGGTTTAGAGCGGCTCCCCTCCAGGCGTTCAACCTCCGATCTCGCGCGGCGACCTTACCAATCACCTTCCGATGCCTCTTAGCTATTACCTCTCACAGCCCATATTGCTGTAACCGCCTATAAAAGGTGCTCCGGCTCAAACCGAGGCCTTCAGCTGCCCGCCGGGCGTTACCGCCGTAGCGGTTGAGTGCTTTCTTGATTAGCAACTTTTCGATGTCCTCTAAGGTCATTTCATCGAGGCGCGATGGGTCAGAAGCTGGCTGTCCTCCGATGTCGGCCAAGCCGAGATCCGGAGGCCGGATTTGAGAACTATCGGCCATCAGAACGGCACGTTCGATGGTGTGATCAAGCTCGCGCACGTTTCCCGGCCACCGGTGATACATGAGTGCCTTCTCGGCAGCTGGATCGATCCCGGTGATCCGCTTAGCATACCGGCCAGCGTGACGATCTAGAAAATGTTGGGCTAACGGAACAATGTCTTCCGG
The DNA here is from genome assembly GCA_019237325.1 of Verrucomicrobiota bacterium. Taxonomy (GTDB): domain Bacteria; phylum Verrucomicrobiota; class Verrucomicrobiia; order Chthoniobacterales; family JAFAMB01; genus JAFAVN01. The sequence continues at coordinate 27,376 of JAFAHI010000083.1, forward strand.
GCGGTCTCGCAACGGCGGAATCTGAATCTCGACGGTTCGCAGCCGGAAATAGAGATCTCGCCTGAACCGGCCGGCTTCAACCTCAGCGGGCAAATCGGCGTTTGTGGCTGACAAAAGCCTGACGCTCGCGCGCCGCGTTTTCGAGGAACCGAGCCGTTCAAACTCGCCACTCTCAACCGTACGCAGCAGTTTGGTTTGTTGGGAGAGCGGAATATTCCCGATCTCATCGAGAAATAAGGTTCCTCCGTCTGCGATTTCGAAACGTCCCGCCCGCTCGTTCTTGGCGTCGGTAAAAGCCCCTTTCATGTGGCCGAACAACTCGCTCTCAAACAGATTTTCGTTCAGGCCGCCCATATTGACGGTTACGAAAGCCTTTTCCGCACGCTGACTGGCGGAATGAATCGCTCGGGCGACGATGCCTTTCCCCGTCCCGTTTTCACCGGTTACCAAGACGTTGGCATCGGAAGGCGCAATCCGCTGAATGGTCTCAACCACGGATCGCATGCCCGGCGAGTGCGCGATGAGACCGCTGGTTGCCAATGCCGATTTTTGACTGGGAATCAATCCAGCATCCCCGCGAAGAACCTGATTTTCCGACTCTAATCGCTGGCCGCGCTGCTCGGCCGCCGAAAAGTCGACCTGCGTCCGCACGATCGCTAGGACACGTGCATTTTCCCAAGGCTTTTCAAAAAAGTCCCGGGCGCCTGTTCGCATCGCGGCGACCGCCAATTCCACGGTCGCCCACGCCGTCATCACCACGATCGGCGGAGCGCCTTCAGTCTTCTTGATCTGCGCGATGAGATCGAGACCTTCCTGGCCGCTCGTCGTATCACGAGCATAATTCAAGTCTAATAAAACTAGCGCGACCTCGGTAGTCTCTAGTGTTTCCAACACTTCTTTTGGAGAAGTCGCCAACGCAACCTCGTACCCCTCTTTCACAAGAAGAATCCGCAGGGCCTCACGGACAGCGGCTTGGTCATCGGCGATTAAAATGCGGAGTGGTCGGTTCACGGGTTGCGGTTTGCGTTTGGCGTACGGCGTTTGGCGTTTGGCGTTTGGCGGCTAACAATCGTCCTCGTACTCGTCGTCGTCCTCGTCCTCGAAGGCGTTGCGGTTGGACCCAGCTCTGCTGTCCGCTCTTTAGTGATTCGGGAAATAACGCTCATGTAGAAAGGGTTAATATAAAACGGGTGACGGTAGAAAGGCGCATCCGGGAAGAATTAGCAACAACTTCTCGTTGATGGCTTTTCGGTAAGGATGAGCTCCCGCTCATCCGCGGCATCGCAGATAGCCGCTTCGCGGCAAAGCCGGACGCCTCCCTTCGGGACAAAGACCTTTCCTGAGGCCTGTCCACGAAATCGACGCCACATCACTGTCGCCCTTCTCGAGGACGAGGACGAGTACGAGAACGAAGCGCCAAAGCCGAACGTCAACCGTCAACTATATCGCACATGGTACAACAGGTGCTACCATTTCTAGCCCTATGGCAAAGTCCGGGACTAACGAGGAAGACGCCAGCGCTCCGGTAACAGCGGAAACCAAAGCGCCAAAATCGCCAAACGCGATCCCCGTCTATCGCGTCGGGGTACCGTTTTTAGGATCCACACATCAATTCCGCAAAAATCCATTCAAGTTCCATCTCGATGGTTATGACCGGTACGGCCCGATCTACCGCACCTGGATTGAGGGAAAAAACTGGATCGTGTTATCGGGACTGGAAGCAAACGATTTGGTCTGGCGTAACACGGACATGTGGAGTTACCGGGAAGCGAACGCAGCGTTCGCGGAACAACTCGGCCCGGGTCACGTAACCCAATTGGATGGAGATCCTCACAAAAAGAGGCGGCAGCAGCTCAAGCCCGGATTCAAAATGGAAGCGGTGATGCGCTATTTGCCCCAAATGAATCACGCGGCAGCAGAGCTTTTGCCGGCGATGTGTGAGCAGCCAATTAATATCACCGATGCTTTCGCGGAACTGATTCTGATGACCACCGCGCGGACCACTTTCCGTTGCGAGTTATCACCTGAAATGGTCAAGACCATGAGCCATTGGGAACATGATTTTATCTATGGGACCAGCCTAAGATGGCGACGCCATTTTTATTACAGACGGCCGATCTATCGCCGGATGAAGCAGCAGGTCTTCGCTGAATTGGAACGAATCTTGGACGAACGCCTGCAATCAAAAGAAGAGCCGGACGATAACCTAACCGCGATTATCAAAGCAAGCAGAGAAGCCGGCCAGCCCGTGAGTCGCTGGGAACTAATCAACACGATTTATCTGATCCTGCTCGCCGGTATTCATAATACTTCGAATCTGATCCATTGGTGCTTGCTCTATTTATGCAGTGACCTCGCCTGGACCGAAGAGCTGCGCGACGAGCTCACGCAATGGGATACCGCTAATTTCAAAGGGATGAACCAATTCCCGAGATTGAAAGCTACCATTCAAGAGGTTCAACGGTTACGCCCCGGCGCGATAATTCATCGGTTAACAGCAGCGCGAGATTTCGAATTTGGTGGTTACTCAGTTCCGCGGGGCGCCGAGATCATCCATGTTAACACGCTGGTACATTTCCTCGAATCGGTATACGAGGAACCTTTCAAATTCAATCCAAGGCGTTACCTGAACGGACACACGTATCCTCCGAAAACGAACGGATTCTTCGGCGGGGGGACGCATATTTGTTTGGGAATGAACCTGGCAATGGTGCATACTCCGATCATCTTGGCCAATGTGATTCGCGACTATGAATATCGTTTCGTGTCGGATCCAACGATGCAGGTTCGGATTGGCCTCGGGCAAAATCAGATTAGGAATCAGATACCAGCCGTGTTTACTCGGACTAGGGCGTGATATGCCTTCGGATTAAGCGCTGGGGAGGAGATTAATATCCGCAGATTACGCAGATTTCGGCTTTGTGGCGTATTCGAAGGAATGGGACCGGGGAATGATGTGGGCTTCGGATCAATCGCTTGTTGCTCCCAGATCCTCGATCTTTGGGTTATGTGAACGTCCTCTCTTGAGCTTGCGCAGCTGCCGACCAAACGAGCCGTTCGTGTTGGAGGCTTTCTGGACCCGAAGTTGATCAATAGGGCGCGCTCTCGGCTAGAAGCTTTTAAGTAGTTCAACACTTGGGCGACTTCGCCATCACCAATCCGGGTCAGCGCCTTTAGCTCAACAATGACATCCTCGTCTTTCGTGAGCTCAGGATTCTTTCGTCTACAGTAGCTTTAGACGCTCAGCCGATTTACGTCTTTATAATAGAGATATCGGGCCGGCGTTTTTCCCATGGCAACAAACCATTGGCGGCAATAGGGCGCCATCCAGATACAATCGCCTGCGGTTACCGGGTACCAATTGTCTTCCAATCTATAGACACCGGTCCCCGCTAACATTAGCAGGCCATGCTCCATAATATGCGTCTCGACAAAGGGTAGATGTGCACCCGCTTGATAATTGAAGATGTTTACAGCCAGGTCATAGGAGAGGCCATCTGGCAATAGGACCTGCAAGCGGGCAGATTCGTCTCCGAGAAAAGGCTGACCCGCTATATCTTGCTCGCGGCCAAAGAGAATTCCGGGTTCCGGGACTCCCGGCAACGCGACATATCTTTTGAGAAAGATGTGAACCCGGGTCCCCGGGACAGGTTCAGTTAATGACCAGGGTGTGACCGCAGGAACAAAAAGGAATTGCCCAGCCGAAAGGGTTTTTCTTTCGCCCTTCGCCTGTGCGGTCACTGCACCTTCCAAGACGTAGGCGAATGCTTCGATCTGGCTATCTGGAAATTCTGCCCGACCATCTTGATTAAAAGTGACGGTTAGCTCGGTGAACCCGGCTCCCATCACCGGAGAGATCAACACAACGGTCGTGCCGCCGGTTACTCCCGGTAGAGTACTCACGACGTGTCCATCCGGGGCGATGAGAGCGTGACGCTGCCCGACAAAGGTACGGGTTGTGCCAAAGAGAAGGTTCGAAAACATACGGTTTACATGAGTCCCACAGATTACACGAATCAGGTGGCGCGGCGAGATCGGTCTGGAGGGGAGCCGCTTTGGCACGTACCGGACGATTACGCGAAATTCGTCCTATCGCTCGACCTGGCCACAAAACGTCGCAGCTAGCGGCTCCCGGAAACTACCCAGCGCGATGCAGCTCTATGAGTCGGTGTAAACGAATCGAAGGCTATGGGTAATACATCACGTTGGGACGTTCGCGGGAGCCGCCTGTTTTCATAAGTTTTCGGCGGGATCAGCGTTGAGGCGAATTTTGCGAGGGCGACGGAGCACGCGCCAAAGCGGCTCCCCTCCAGGCGATAGACCAAACACATTAATTTGCCCCCTCGAACAGCGGCACAATCTTCATCGCTGGGCACAGAACTAGCCCCTTGTCCGTGAGTCTTATTTCCGGAATGACCGACAAGGGGAGGAGGTTGAAGCCCATATAGGGCAATCGGCAACCGACTTCGTTCCACACTTTCTTTAGCGCGGTGGTTTCAGCGGCGACCTGGCCGGCTCGAGCATCCGAAAGCAGACCAGCAATCGGTAGCCGAACCGATGCCAGGATCCGGCCCGCGCGTACGATACAAATACCGCCTTGCGACTCCTGCATGAACTCTAAGACTATTTTCATGTCGCCCTCATTTGTCCCAGCTATCACGATGTTGTGAGCGTCATGCCCGACCGAACTACCCACTGCGGCATCGATTAATCCGAAGTTTTTCAATAGCCCAAACGCAGTCGATCCAGTTTTCCCATGCCGTTCAACCACAGTCAGGAAACAGGCATTTTCGCGAGTCAGGAACGAGGCCCAATCTCGAGCCGGCTCTACCTCAAGTCGCTCATGCTTGGTTGGAATGTTCGCTCCCTCTAACGCGATAAAATTAACTCGGACTCTATCCGTTGGTAAGACTGGGACCAGCGACCGCGCGGTGTTAACCGTTACGGTCTGGGATGATCGCTTTGGGTACTGATAGCGACGCGCCAACGCCTGTTCGAGTCGCGAGGTCGGTTTCTTATCTTGGACGACCAATTGTCCGCCATACCAGGTGTTCTTTGGCTCAAGATTGTCGTCCAACAGAACCACATCTGCTCTCCGCGCCGCGCCCAATCCGCCCAATTCACCATCCATTGAGTACCGAGTTGCAGGATGGAGAGAGCCGCAACTCCAGGCAGTGACTGGCTGCAGCCCGCTGTGTACCGCTTGCCGGACGACCCAATCGAGCCCGAAAACAAAAAGATCGTCCGCGTCTCGATCGTCGGTGCAAACGCACACTCGCTTCGGATTCGCGCCGAGCTCAGTCACCGCCTTGATCGCGTGTGGCAGACTGTGCCAAGGCGTGGTCGGAGGACCGCCTCTTAGAAACACCCACATCCCTGCTTCTAGCAAGTCGTTGGCGATTTCGCGGTCGATCGCTTCATGGATGTCGGTGATACCCGAGGCGGCATAAGCCACCACAAATGGCCGCCCATAAATGTGACCGCAAACAGGTAAGCCGCGACCCAGAGCCTCTGCTAAAATCGCGTGACTCCGTTCATCGGCTTTGACTACCTGGATGAAATCCATTTTTTCGCCGAGCGCGACTGCTTCGGGCCATTCATCAAAGATCGCGCCAATTTTCGCCGGAGTTAGGTCTCCCCCAGCGGTTTCGAGTCCGGCATGCGTGGCTGGAATGGTGCTTGGCAATGTTAGGAAGATGTTGAGCGGCGCTTGCCTCGCGTCTTCTAGCATCCAGATCAAACCATCCGTATCGCAAACGTTACCGATCTCGTGACTATCGCAGAAAATGGTGGTGGTACCGTTGATGAGCGCGGCTTCGGCATAGGCGCATGCTGTCATCATGCTGCTCTCGATGTGGATGTGCGGATCCACCAAACCCGGCGCCAAGATCCCTCCATGAGCATCATAAACGTCGACTTCAGGAAATCGGCAGCTGCCGGCGGGTTTCACGGCCGCGATCCTGCCCCGGCTGATCCAAAGTTCTTGATCCGGCAACCAACGCTCAGTGTAAACGGAAAGAACGCGCCCGCCAGAAATTACCGAATCAGGCGCGCTTCTTTCTGAAGCGACGTCTGCTAAATGGCGGGTTACTTGTGCCAGAGGTGGAACATCGAAACGGGTCATGGAGAAGTGAAAAATAATCAGTAAACAGTAATCAGTGTCAACGGCTTGGCTGCGGCGCGGTCAATAAGATCGGCTTCTAGAGCATGCGTGCGGTCGAAGCAGCTTTGGTACCAAGATCGTCCCGTGGAGCGTGCTTCGCTTGTGAGGCCGCTGGAGTTTGGATATTTTGTTCTGCAAGGGGTAGCTCCGGAGGAGCGAAATCTTTATAGCTATCGAGCCTATAAATTAGCGACCTAGCTCCGTAGGAGCGCCATATATGGGATTCCGCGCGGCTTTGGGTGATTGGTTTCCGCGCCGACATGCTCCATCATAAATTAGGCCTTGCTCGATTTGTGGAGATTCCAACGCTCTGTGCCGCTGCACGATCACAACTCGATGTCGCTCCTACGGAGCTAACCGCAATTTAGGGCATGGATAACTATAAATATTTTGCTCCTACGGAGCAGGATTTTCGCCATGCAAATGTCCAAACTCCAGTGCATCGCAAGCGAGGCGCGCTCCAGCTTCGCGTTGTTGACGACGCTGACGGCGTCGATAAAATCGGCGTCTTATGGAAGTGATCAATCGTAACTCCGTGGCGGCTTTTTTAGGACCCGATGGAGCCACTATCCGAGAACTTGCCGCAAGCCGGAACTCATCCGCGCGAAAGCAGAGCTTAGCAGAGGCAACCATTCCAGTCGGTGGAACTGTCACCGAGCATTTTCACAGAACTACAGAGGAGTTCTATTATATCCTCAGTGGAACCGGGCTCATGAAGATTGAGGGTGAAGAGAGAGAGGTGGGGCCGGGAGATACTGTTGTTATCGTCCCGGGGCAACACCACAAGATCACGAACAACGGTCGGATTCCTTTGGTTCTGCTAGCGTGCTGTTCACCCGAATGGACAGCGGGAGATAATATACTGGTTGAGTAAACGGCACGGGAGCAGCTGTCACTTCCGACCTGATTCTCGCCGTTCGGACTTTATGCCTGCACCCACCACTCACTACGGAAGCGCAGATGAGGCTCCTAAAACAACCATCTGTATCGTCGGCGGAACGAACGTTGCACACGCTCTGGCGTGGTCTTCACACGTTTCCGCCAGTTTTACCATCGAGACGCCATTCGGGATTTCGCCATTAATCTATTTTGGCGAGACGGATGGAGTTCCTTTTTATCATATCACGCTTCATGGTTCTCCGGAGCTATCCGGCGTAGCCGAGCAAGACGTGTTGCTAAGAGTTTGGAGTGCCCTGTATCGGCTCGGGGTGAGTGATGTTCTCGGGGGCGCTACCGCAGGAAGCATCAATGAAAAATACAAGCTCGGGGACTGGGTGATTGCCGACGATTTCGTCGACTTTAACATCGATCGGCAACGTTCGATTGCGGCAGCCGTCCTTGGCGCAAAAACGGCGGCAAGAATTTTACCGAGATACGTACCGGCAGACGACCCGATCCTCCGAAAGATTTTGGTCGAAGAGACCGCGAAGGTGACAGGTGCAGAGAACGTGCATGAGGGAGGCGTGATCGTTCAAGCTGCGGGTGGCCGGTTTGAGACGGCTGCTGAAATCAGGATGTTTAAGACGCTGGGCGCCGATCTGGTCACCATGAACGTGCCAACGGAAATGGCATATGCTCGCCAAGTGAATATTAACTATGCCAGTTTGATAGCGATTTCTAATCCGGCTGAAGGATTAGGAACTTGGGAGTGGACGACGCTAAGTGACCTTTATCCAAAGTTCCACGCGCAGAGTATTGAGATTTACCTCGCGGCGGTGAGGCGGATACAGCAGCTGCCAGAACGCCGGAGAATTGGAGATAGCCTTCGGGTTCACCCGGAGTTCGACTAACTAAATTTGCAGGACGAGACCCCGGAAAAACTAACCTGCCGAAGAGGCAGCGACCCGCATCGATCCACCACGAAGCGGTAGCAGAGATAATAGCTCCGTAGGAGCGAAATCTTTATAGCGATCCGGGTCTAAATTGCAGCAAGCTCCGTAGGAGCGACATATCCTGCCTGTGTGCAAACCTCGCCAGCCTCAATCTGATGTCGCTCCTACAGAGCTCGTCGGGATTTTGGGATGTCGCGGCTATAGAGATTTCGCTCCTACGGAGCTATTATCGCAGTAACCGCTCGTGGCAGTCTCGCTCTTAATGCTCGAACAGGAAGTAGAGCAGGAACAACACAGCTAAGATATAGGTCAGCGCGCCGACTTCCTTTGCCTTACCGGTACCGAGTTTGATACCCACATAGGTTAAGATACCAAGAGCGATTCCTTCGCTGATGCTGAATGCGAACGGCATCATTACGATGGTGATAAAAGCTGGGGCAGCCTTGGCAAAGTCACGTAAGTCCAGTTCCGCTAATCCTTGCATCATGAACGCGCCAACCACTACTAGCGCGGGTGCAGTGGCTACAGCAGGAATTATCAAAATGAGAGGCGTCAAAAAGAGAGCTAGCAAAAAACAGATAGCAGTGACGATTGACGTCATACCGGTCCGGCCACCGGCTTCAACGCCGGCCGCGCTCTCAATATAGCTGGTTACCGTAGAGGTGCCCAGAGTCGACCCAAACATAGCGGCACAAGCGTCCGCCATAAATGCGCGTCCCACTTTTGGTAGATTGCCATGTTCATCGAGTAAGCCCGCTCGTTTGGAGACCCCAATCAGAGTGCCCATGTTGTCGAACAAGTCGACAAACAGAATGGAGAGGACTAGCGGAAGGGCGGTAAGCAAGTGTTGCCAAAAATAACCTAAGTCTAGTTTGAAGAAGCTGGGTGCTAAAGAGGAAGGTAGATTAAAGAAAGAGCCTGGCGGTTTGGTGATCATGCCGGATCCGTCCGCTGCCGGTATAAAAAGGCCAGCGACGGTCAAAAGCAAGATTACCAACACAATGGAGCCCGGTAACCGTCTAGTGATAAGAATTCCCGTCAAGATAATCCCGACAATGACTAGCCAAGGAGCGGGTGTACCCAGATCGCCCAGCGTCAGATAAGGAGAAGCCTCGACCACTAGTGGAGCACCATTTTTGGGCACCACGTCTAGGTTGAGAATGATCACTCCTCCATTCTCTAGTCCAATCAAAGCAATGAAAAAGCCGATGCCGGAGGTGATGGCCAGTTTAAGCTCAAAGGGAATCGCTTCTATGATCCGCTGCCGCAAACGACTCACCGTCAAAGCTAGAAAGATAAGCCCGCTGTAAAAGACGAAACCCAGAGCAGCCTGCCAGGGGATTCCTTTAGCCAGACAAATCGTGTAGGTGAAAAAGGCATTCAGCCCCATTCCCGGTGCTAACGCGATCGGGTAGTTGGTAGCGAAAGCCATGATAATGGTCATGACTGCGGAAGCGATCGCGGTCGCCGTGACGAGAGCGCCTTTGTCGATACCGGTTTGAGACAGAATTAACGGATTAACCGCGAGGATATACGCCATCGCGGCAAAGGTAGTCAGCCCGGCAATTACCTCGCGAGCTGCGGTAGAGCCATGTGCTTTCAGGGAGAAAACGCGTTCGAGCATGAGAAGGGAGAAGCAGATTTTATCCCAAATTGTTTAAGCGAGTGACGGGCGATCAGAAAAGCATAAAAAAGAACCAAAGCGGCAAATGATGGACAACAGTGCATTATTCTGAACAAAGGCTGAGTTCGGCCGACTTTGTGTGCGCCTTCGGGGTAGAAGCTTGAACGCAGCCCAACGTCGTGTTCTTAATACCCCACTCTAACCATGAATAGCCTCAGAAATTTGCTGTTCTCTTTCCTGCTCATCGCTTCACTCTATTTGGCTGCTCCCGGCGAAGCCGCGGACTTTGAGAGCCGATTCCAAGAGATCGTTCAAAACGCGACCAACGAACAGCTTTACCGCTTTCTGTATGCTTTGCCGAAAGGCGGAGACCTGCACAATCATCAGGATGGCGCTAATTGGCCGGACTGGTGGTACCAGGTCGCAACCGATCCTACCAAAACTCACGGTGACACGTTCTATACTTTAACCAAGATCGCATCACCAAACCCGAGCGGTGGGGCTCCGCTGTTTTTTACGACGATTCCTCGGTGGCACTACGAGCGTTTGCCAGACGCGGAGAAAGCCCAATACCAAGCATTGAGCTCCTTGGATGCAGCTACCAAGGCGAATTGGCTGGCGTCACTGTGGCTTGGCCAGCCAGGCGACGGCCGCGAGAAATTCTTCGAGCAAATTTGGCCCCGTCTCGGCGGCTTGGTCCGAAATCCATACGTCTCTAGCGAATCGCTAGTCGAGAGTATGAAGCATTTCGGCGAAGAGGGAGTTCGCTACATCGAAACCCAAAATCTCGTCTTTGGTCTGGGATCGTTCTTTGAATACAAGGACCAGGACGGAAATACGCTCTCATTGGATCAAGTGGCGGATATTTATCGTCACCGGTTGCAACAGTCGGACGCCGTGGCCACCGGTGTCACCGTGCGATTTCAAGCCGTCGTGATCCGCTTTGCGCCAACGGCAGAAGACGGAGTGGAAGCTGCCTACGCATTCGTTAATCGTCACCGGGATCTTTGGGTTGGTATCAACATGGCCGGACGCGAGGATAACGAAAAAGGGTTCCCGGCTCGCTTCTTATCCGTTTATCGAGAGATGGAAGGTAAATATCCGCCGATAAGTCTATCGATTCATGCTGGCGAAAGCGACGAACCGAACCATCATGTTCGAGATACTCTTTACCTTGGCGCGAAAAGGATCGGGCACGGTGTCAACTTGCTATCGGACCCAGATACCATGCTGCATATGCGGGAAGACAAAGATCTGATCGAGATCAATTTGATCAGCAATCAATTACTCGGGTATGTGCCAAAGTTCGCCGATCATCCATTTCCCCGATACCTACGCTTCGGTATACCGGTTTGTTTAAATACCGACGACCGAGGGATGTGGGGTTCGACAATGACGGATGAGTATTATGTGGCGGTCAAAAACTTCAATCTCTCTTGGGAAGAAATAGTTCAGCTGGGCAGAAATAGTTTGGAATACAGTTTTGTCCAACCCGATCAAAAGCAGCGATTGTTGGACGCCTATAACCAGGCTGTCAAAGAATTCGAACAAAAGTACAGCGGCGATTGGAAGGCATTGTTAGCCGCAGTGAATGCGACCGATAGCCCTTACGCGGAGCGGGAGTTTGGGATTAAGTTGCCGTTACCAGGAAAGTGAGAGGTGAGACGTGAGAAGTGAGAGGGGCTTTCAGCCCCGAAGCGGCGCGACTGGAGGGGAGCCGCTTTCGAGTGTTGAAAAACCTTATCGCTAGAGCAGAGATAACACGTCCGGAGGCGCAGCAAAACTGGCTGGCAGGCGGCTCCCGGAAACGTCTGCCGATGTCGCTAGCAGGATGGGCTGAATTGAAGCGGCGACACCACAATAACAATTCACACCGTGGGTCGTGTCCGGGAGCCGCCTGCAAACAACGACTCGCCAATACAACGCTTCGTTGCGCGAACAGATCTGGTTGCGGGCAACGATCAAAAGCGGCTCCCCTCCAGCTCGCGCCGCTTCGCGGCTGAGGGCGCGTTCAGGAGCCCGGCTCCACCAATTGATGTACAAGCACCGACGGACGAGCAGGAGCTCGTCCCTACCAGGCTAGAGATTCCCTCGCCTGGCTTGCTCTCGTTCCAACGCTTCGAACAACGCTTTGAAATTGCCCGCTCCGAAACCTTTGCTGCCGTGGCGGCGGATAACTTCATAAAATACCGTTGGCCGGTCTTCAACGGGTTGGCTGAAAATCTGGAGTAGGTATCCTTCTTCATCCCGGTCCACAAGAATGCCGCGCCGGCCTAACTCGCGATAGTCTTCTTCAATCTCGCCAATTCGTGATGGCAGATCTTCGTAATAGGTCTCCGGCACTCGCAGGAAGTCCACTCCGGCTGCGCGTAACGCGTCGACGGTGGCAATGATATCTTTCGTTGCTAAGGCGATATGCTGCACCCCGGGTCCGCCGTAATAAATCAGATATTCTTCGATTTGGCTGCGGCGCTTCCCTTCCGCCGGTTCATTGATCGGGAACTTAATGCGCCCGGAGCCGTTTTGCATGACCTTGCTCATCAACGCTGAGTAGTCAGTGCTAATATCCTTGTCGCTGAAATGCGTTAGTTGGCTAAATCCAAGGACGTCGCGATAGAACGCGACCCAATGATTCATCTGCCCCAATTCGACATTCCCGACAATGTGGTCGATCGCCGCAATTCCGGTCTCCGGGGCAGGAGGAGGATTTTGGATTTCTTTGAAGCCGGGGAAGATACCGCGATAGTTTTGGCGCTCAATGAAACTGTGCACCGTGTCTCCGTAGGTAGCAATCGAGGCTCGCACGAAACGTCCGCTGCCATCTTCGAATTCTTGTGGTTCTTGTGCACTCTTAGCGCCTCTGCGCAAAGCCTCATCATAAGCAGTCCGGGCATCGGAAACTCTTAAAGCAATATCGCGGACTCCATCGCCATGCAACGCGATGTGTCGCGAGATTTCCGGCGCGGACTCAGGACCGAGCGGCGAGGTCAAAAGAAAGTGAACCTGGCCTTTCCGTAACAACCAAGACGCCCGATCTCGCACCCCGGTCTCCAGACCGGAATAGGCAACTGGCACCAACCCGAGGGCGGTACGGTAGTAGTGAGCAGCTTGCCGGGCGTTCGATACGTAGAACTCGACGTAATCAATTCCGTGAAAATCGAGGGGATCTGAACTCATAAAGGAGGCTTTCTTTAATGAAACGATGCGTAACTCCCAGACGCATCATATAGGGTGATATTGAGGGTACCATTAAGTCTGGAGTGAGACAATCGAAAGGCGCGTTGGCGGATGTCGATAAGGCCAAACTAGGAGCGAAGCTGCGACTCATAATAGCCTAGGTTTAAATCCTAGGGAGAATAAGAGAATCAGCGATGAAAGTTAGTCATACCTAGTTAGTTATACCTAAAGACGTACCGGTCCGTGCACACACACACACGTTGAGCCACGGCTCGGCGCGCGTTTAGGCCTAACAACAATAATGTGACGTCGTGGCGCCTGAGTCCTTCGATCGTCCACTCAGGTCTTTCGGGAGCCTCACCCTACCAAATTAAACCTGCGCGAGTTGAGGGGTCTCGATTGGGTAGTACCAGGATGTTGAATACGCTTCGATGATCCCCTTGGCTCCATCGGGCGCCACAAACAAAGGCTCGACTGCATCCAAAGCGACCGCGTATTCATTTGTCTGTTTGGTGAGTCCTTGTCGATCCCGTTCCCAAGCTTGTGGCTGCGGGCCGTGATCGATTCCCATCGGATGGAGAGTCAACATACCGGGTTCGATGCCGCCGCGCGAAAAGAAAACTCCCTCGTGATAGAAAATCACTTCATCGTAATCGACGTTGCGATGGTAGTAGGGTAAGCGCAACACTTCGTCGTCACCGAGAAAGCGCGGAGCAAAGGTAACTACATAAACCTCGCTACTAGCGAAGGTTGCTGCAGCTGTTGGAGGAACGTGGTAACGCATACTGCTGATAGGCCGAAAATCGCGCACATTTAATTTGCTCGGCAACACCGTTCCCTTATATCCCACCACGTTCTCAATCGGGTTGTAATCAAAAATGAGTTTGCTTCGAATGCCTGCTCTCTTCACCTGCAGTTCGACATCGCCACCATTTAGTCCGGATCGCTTTTGATCAAAGTCTGGATATTGGATAACTCCGGGATCGAATAAAGCATGGGAACCTAAAATCCCTCGATCAGGAATACCAAATGCCGTCCGTGATTCTGAGATGATAGCAAGAGTGTCCTTGGACTCGGGTACCAACCGATAGATGCACCCTTTCGGGATGATCACATAATCTCCGGGGCGATAGGGCAGGATGCCAAACTCCGTTTCGATAACGCCGACCCCACGATGGAAGAAATAAAGCTCGTCACCGTCAACGGTGCGATAAAGAAATGGCATGGGCTCGCGTCTACGAGTTAAATAGATCGAAAGAGACCGGCGGGCACACGCTGCCATTGACTGCATTAACAGTGCGGGTGTCCCGTTCGGATCTGCTAGATCCGATGTTTCGATCGTCCGGCAATCCATCGCGATTGGCCTTAAAGGACCCTCTATCCTTTTCCAAGCTGAAGGCATCTCTTTCGTGTAAAGATGGGTGGCCTCACCAAAAAAGCCTTCGCGGCCGTACTCCATTTCGTAGGTCCCTTCCGGGATCCGAACGTGCGCCTGGTTAGGATAAACGCCGTTTTTGAGGGGGAAGCGCTGCATCGCCTAATGTATTCCAGGGCAGTGGGTAGCACAAGCGGGCGGCTGTCACCGGTGAGAAGTGAGACGTGAGAGGTGAGAAGTGACAGGGTAACACGGGATAGGGACGCAGTGGACTTACTGGACTTAGTGGACTGAGTAGACGTAGTGGACATTGCCTCGATCGGAGACGGCCGTCCACTCAGTCTATTAGGTCGACTCTATCCGCTACGTCCACTCGCCGTGTCGCCAGCTGCCTTTTCACGTCTCGCCGTTATCGCTCGGCGCCTGTACTATCTGCCTTACCGTCTTGCTCCTGCGCTTCTGGCGCTTCCAGCTAACATGCCAACGAACATCGTTCTCCACTTGTTCAAAGAGATGAAATGAGTTGGGGCTGGTGAATAGCACCTCGGCCACTTCATCTCCGACGTTCGACCAAAAATGAGGCGTGATTAGATCAAAGAAAATGCCTTCCCCCACCGTCAATCGGTATTCGTTCTTGCCGATGTGACAGGTCAGCTTTCCCCGGAGAACGATACAGAGTTCTTTTAGGGAATGCAGTGAATGGCGATTAGGACTTAGGCTATTGATCTCGACGCGAAGTAACAAGGCCGTGAACGGTGTACTCACTTCGCGCGGAAAGAAATTGAACAACTTTGCTCCGCTCCATTGCATGACGACCGGACAATTCTCTCGGTGCCGAGTTGTGGTGACCGGCGCCGC
>JAFAHI010000100.1 GCA_019237325.1 Verrucomicrobiota bacterium
GGCGGCGCCGATACCGCTGGTGCCACCCGTGACCAAAGCCGATCTTCCGGAGATATCGAACATGGTTAAAAGAATCTTGAACAGAAGGTCTCAAAGGTCACGGAGAATAGTGGTGGGGGCGGCTGGGGATTTACCGGCCGAGTCGGGGTGGCTGAAAAGTAAAGCGTAAGCAATAAGCAGTTCGGATTTGTGATCGTCGAATACCGAATACCGTCTTACTGTTTACCGTTTAGCTTACTGCTTACTGCTTACCGGTTCGTTTTGGAGCGCTATGAAGTTCATTGTTGTTGGCATTGGCTTTTGGGGAAGAAAATGGATTGAGCTTCTGCAGACTTTTCCACGCGCCTCGGTCGTGGCTGCGGTCGACAAGAGTGAAGCTGCAATCGAATGGTCTCAGCGGACGTATGGTATTCCTTGTTTCCCCGACTTAACTGCAGCGGCGCAGAAAAACCCTGCGGACGCGGTGTTAGTGGTTACTAATCCCAGCCAACACAAGCCGGTTATCCTCGAGGCGTTGCGTCTGCAGAAACATGTCCTGGTGGAAAAACCAATGGTGACTTCCATGGACGAAGGTTTGCAGACTGCTGCGGCGGCTGAAGCAGCCAGCGGCAAAGTGATGGCGGCGCAAGGTTACCGTTTTTTGAAAGCAGCCGGATTAGTTCGGGAACGGCTGGCTCTTGGAGATATCGGCTTGCTCCAAGCGGTCAAGATTCGGTTTCGTAGACATTTGCCTGATGTGATCGGCAACCCGGAACACTCCATTTATGCGCTGCCGCATTCCATCTTGCTCGATATGTCGGTACATCATGTCGATTTGCTCCGCTTCATGACTCAGGCTGAAGTGGCTAGTGTGCTGGCAGTTGAGCATGACACGCCCGATAACGCGTTCAAGCATCCGTCGAATGCCCTTTGTCTAATGCGTCTCCGCGGCGACATCCCAGTGGTCTGGGACGGAGATTGGTGCGCGCGAGGAGCGATTACTTCGTGGGAAGGCGAATGGCAGTTTGTTGGTAGCCGTGGCAGACTTTTCTGGGACGGTGTGTTGGACGAGGCTTTCCGGACATCGGTTCGGTTAGAAATTCCTGGTCAAGAGACCCAGGAGCTCATGTCTGTCGAGCCGGTGCAAGAACGCCGGTTGCCACTGCTTGAACATTTCATTGATAGCATCGAGCGCGGCCAACAGCCGGAGCCGAGCATCGAAGACAATCGCAAAACGCTTGCCGTGGTCTTTGGGAGTTTGGAGTCGGTGCTGAAGAAACAAGAGGTGAGATTGTAGCACCTAACGGCTAGGCTGAGGGGTTAGCTAGAGTTTTGGTATCGATTTGACCGCACTTTTTTCGGTAGAGTGCGCGCAAATGATTCCCGTGCGAACACGGCTCTGGAAGACGGGGCTGTTGGAAAGCAGGTGGTTCAGCATCTGCCTCTTTTTGCTGCTGCAGTGCCCGATGTGTATATGGGCAGAATCTCTGCCGAACTTGCTGCCAGGGACACTGACGATTCTGCCCCAGGACGGCCGCCAACTCTACTTCGAGGCGATTGACGCTGCGAAGAGCGAGATTCGGATCGAGATTTGCGTCCTGGAGGATCCGCAGATATTGGCCCATGTACAGGCTGCTCTCGGACGGGGCGTACGGGTTCGGGCGATCGTGGATCGCGGAAAGTATTTAGCCCTCGCGCCAGAGCGAGAGAATCTGGCCCAGTACTTAACCGGCGCGGGAGGACAGCTTCACCTGAGCAATCCCATGTTCCCAAGGAGTTTTCCCAAGATCATTCTCGTCGATGCCGACCTGCTGGTGTACGGCTCGGCGTGTTTGGACGAGACGACTTTCCTCCAGTATCGGGACTTTGCTACCGCCAATACAGACCCCGAGATTCTGGCCGAACTCCACCGGCTTTTCGAGAACGACTGGACCTACTCCGCGGCGGCGGGGGAAGAGCCGGCCGCGTTCAATCCGACTTCTCCTATCTCCGGGCGCGATCTGTTGATCTCACCAGTCAACGGCGCGGAACGACTGGTCCGATTTTATCAGTCGGCGAAGCGGACGCTCGATGTCTACACTGAGCTGCTCGGTAATCTGACACTGGAAAGCGAACTGGCAGCTGCGGTTAAACGGGGTGTGCGGGTCCGTCTAATCGCACCAGTAGAGGTGAACGGTGGTACACCCGATGTTCAGCAACTGCAGATCGATTCTCTCACTGCGCTGGCTACCGCCGGTGTGGACGTGCACGTGAGCGGCCCGGATGAGAGTGCGCAACTGCCTTACATGCACGCGCGGGCGGCCGTTATCGACGGAACGATTGCTTACCTCGGCTCGATAAGCCTTTCCCCAGATTCAATTACTTTCAATCGGGAGATGGGCATCATCTCGCGGCAGCCGTCTATCGTGGGAGGCCTCGAAGCGCAATTCCGGTCCGACTATCAAATGAGGACTAAGGTCTGGATCCCCACGATCCGCTAGGATCCGTGCCCCGAAGGGGCGATAGGTCTGAGCCATGGGTTTTAACCCCCTGGTTTAGATATTTTAAACGATGTGCCCTGAAAGTGGCACTAAACTGGCGTGATTTGCTTGAGCTAGTAACCGATACCCGTTGGCGACAATCTTCTAGCGCCACTTTCAGGGCGCGTCGCACCGCACAATCAACCCGGCGTCAAAACCCCGGGCTCAGTCCTGTTGCCCCTTCGGGCCAGAGACTAAGCGATCTTGTGTTTTCTTCTCTTAAGTTAACGCCTATGGGGCTCCGCCCTAGACTATCATGAGTCGCGGCTTCGCGGCCCATCCACTCACCCCTATCGCTGCCACTTCTCGTACCAGAACTCCGGGAACGAGTGGGTTAACTCTTCGCCTTCGAGTTGCGGATTAAACGGCTTCCCACAGGCTCGCGTGATGTTTGCCAGCTCAGCTAGCCGGTTCGCTGCATCTAAGCTCGCTTTCTCCTTAAGCTCCGGATCCTTGGTCGACGCCGCATCGCGCCAGATGGAACGGCCAGCCAGAAATCCGGATGCGCCGGCGTTACAGGCAATTTCGACCTGCGTCTTAAAACTATCGTAGTTGACCCCGGCTGATAGGATAACCCATGGGACATTGACCGAGCCGTCGAGTTCTTGGCAAGCCACCAGGGCTTTGGCTTTGCCGGCATCGCTGTCGACATAGCCCGGAAATTCGACCTTGAGCATGTCGGTACCGAGCGCATTCGCTTCCCGCGCGCTCTCGATGATTCCTTCAACACGACTTTCGCGCCAAGCGTCCGATTTCGGATCTTCTCCTTCCAAGGGATACCAGATCGGTTCCACTACGAGTGGGAGCGAGAGCGCCGTGCACTCTTCAGCCAGACGACGGACTACCTCTCTCTGGTGATCGGCCACACTGCTGTCAGGCCGGAAGAACCACAGCAGTTTGCAAACGTCTACGCCTAGCATCTTCATCTGTTTGGTGCCCCAATTCTCGCGGAACCGTGTCGTACGAGTCGCAGTCGCCGGTTTGTAATCTTCGTCCTCAACGCTGGCCATCAAGCCGACGCATCCTGGAAGCGCCCGGGAAGCGATAGCTTGCGCTAACCCGTAGCGTGCATCTAACAGAAAGGCGGTACATTGATCAGCCAATGCGCGAATTAGCTTGTTCTTGGCTGCGACGGTTTGTTGATAAGTTACCCGGCTGAGGTCGCTATCTAATAGCTCCTGAAAATCGGAGAGATGATCGAGCGCGCAGATCAAGAAGTATCCATCTGCACTGGTCACTCGTTGAAAGCTGCGCAGTTTACCGGGATCGATGATTTTGGTGTTCATTACCGTTGTTTTCTCCATGGGTTAAATCTGAAATCGGAATTTATAAATCCGCAGATTACACAGATTACGCAGATTACGGCTAGGTATTGAACGCTGCTAGTGAGCCGAAAGAGAAACGCGGTACCCATACATTTTGCGTTTGCTCTTTCGCGCTAACTAACCTCAAACGAAATCTGCGTAATCTGTGTAATCTGCGGATCTTCAATCTTCTGTTCTGGGTTAGAGGGTTGTCGGTTCGGGTTTCCAGCTGGTTAACAAGGTTCCGGCAAGGAAGGTGTCACCGAGACCTATGGTTGCTTTCGGTTGTTCCAGGTACGGAGCGGGGCAACAAACCAGGGTGCTGCCATTCTGTTTGCTGATCGGCGGATAGGGTGGATCGTAAAGGAGGGTGTTGGGTGGAACGCCGGTCGGGACCGATATGTGACCGCGGGCGGCTCGGCACGAGGCGACGAGGCAGCCGCACATCAGTGACTCAAGTTCGTGTTCCGGATCATTGTTAGTGACGGATAATCCCCAGGTATCAGCATGGACACAGATCCGATTGAGTCCTAGCTTCCGATGAAGATTGATAGCTTCGATGTCCACGTCGCCAGATCCAAACTGTCGCAGCTCAGAGTGGCTCATCCCGAGCGAAGAAATCAGAGGTGCAAGGGCCGACAAAACTTGGTCCCGAAGCGACAGGTCTTCGTAGCCGCCGAGTTCGAGGTGGATCGTCGTCAAGCCTTTATCACGCCAAGCAGATAGAAGATTTTTGCTGTACTCCAATTCAGTTGCCAGGGATGCGCTCGCGACCTCATTGAAACCGCAGATCACTGCAGCGCCAGCTTGGCTGGCCTGGGCGACGCTTTCCTGGACGAAAGCGAGGTCACGGTCTAACGGGTCATCGGCGAATCGAACGATAACGCGAGTTGATCGTTTGGCGCGCTCCGGGCCCACGAGCTCGCCCGCACTGAACTCGAAAATATAATGAGCCGGTTTGCTCGGGCCGGAGCCTTCTAGGGCACCACGCTTTTCCAAACCCTGGCGGGTAGCCACGAGTACATCGGGGTGAATGACCGAAAGTTGTCGTTGGCTACGGTCTTGTAACGTCACGAGCGCACGCGCCCCGAGCACGGCTAAAGTCTGAGCCGCCTGCGCTCCGGTCCCGCCCAATCCCCAGCTTGATATATCCAAGTTCTGCGCGATCCATCCCTCGGCTTCGGGCCAGTCAAAAAACAGTTCGCCACCGATGCCATTGGCAGCGCGCCACTGGAGAGCTTTCGCTAACCATGCGGCCTTGCCGCCCGACGCGGCAAAGAGCGGGCCGGCGTCAGCTAATCGCAAATAAGCGTCTGTACAAGTCGCGAGACCGCATAAACTCAGCCGCGTTCGTTGCGCTAGGCCGGCTAGTCGTGGTACCAGCGACACATATTGCTTCCTCCAAGAGTCGAGCGTCATTCCTTAACCGCGCCTCCTGTGATTCCCGAGATGATCTTTCTTTGAAAAATCAAAACGAGTGCGACTAACGGAAATGTGACCACAACTGAGGCAGCGGCGATATCGCCCCAAGGCACATAGTGCAGATCGGTGAAGTTAGCGATGCCAACTGGGACTGTCTGGCGATTGATATCCGATGTGAACGCGAGGGCGAACATAAACTCGTTCCACGCCGCGATAAATGAGAGTAACCCAGTGGTTACGATGCCGGGTAAGGCAATGGGCACGATGATCCGGAAGAAGATCGTCAGCGGTCGTGCGCCATCTAATCGGGCCGCTTCATCCAGGGTGGTCGGGATCGTGCGAAAGTGGCCGAACAACACCCAGATCACAAACGGGAGACCTAGTGCCAGATAGACGACGATCAGGACCCGATAGGTGTCCAGCCAACCGAGATTCGAGGCCAAGACGTAAAGCGGAGCAACGACCGCAATTTGAGGAAACATCGATACCGCCAGCACAAAACCCAGAACTCCAAATCTGCCACGAATATCAAGTCGAGCTAACGCGTAGGCAGCGATAGCGCCAATCACCAACAGAGGAGTGTCGAAACGCCGGCGACGATCAGCGAATTGAAAATGTAGCGCTGAAAACTTTTCGCGACGAAGATGTTAATGAAGTGATCGAAACAGACCGGAATGGGTAATAGCTTGGGCTGATCGCCGATCAAATCCCGGTCTAACTGTAACGAGGTAGAGAGTTGCCACAGGAAAGGTCCAACCGACCAGATCACAATCAACAGCGAACACAGATAGACCAAGACCCGGGAAATCGGTATGCCGGGACGCGCCACGCGTCTGGTTGGTCGGATCACAGAGGACGCGCTCATAGCTTGACCTCCTGTAACCGTTTTAACAAAAAGACACCGAATCCGACAGCGATGACGATCTCTGTCAGAAACATTACCGTCGATAAAGCCGAGCCGTACCCGAACTGAAGCGCGGAAAACAGGTTCTTATAAGTGAGCGTGGATAAGACCTCCGTAGAATCAGCCGGTCCGCCACCAGTGAGTACGTACACCAAATCAAAGATCCGAAATGCATCGAGCGCTCTGAACATGGCCGCGATTAAGAGGCTAGGTGCGAGCAACGGGAACCGGACCATCCAAAATTGTTGCCAAGGATTTGCTCCATCGATGCTGGCAGCTTCGGTCAGAGAAGGTGGGATCGTTTGTAGACCGGCGAGGAGCAACAACGCCATGAATGGAGTTGTTTTCCAAACATCCGCCATCACAATCGTGGGCAACGCGAATTCGGGTGATCCATACCAGTTGATGTTCGTATGGATCAGCCCGAAAAAACGCGCCAGGTAGTTAACCAGACCGTGTTGGCCGTCGAACAACCAGCCGAACATTTTCGAAGTAACCACGGTGGGAATCGCCCAGGGAATCAGCATGGCGGCTCTGACGATACCCCGGCCTAGGAATCGTTCGGTCAATACCAGTGCCATCGCGAGACCTAACATTGTTTCCAATAGGGTTGATGCCCCGGTAAACTCGATCGTATGTCCCCAGGCATTCCAGAATTGGCTGTCGGCAAAGAGTTGCTGATAGTTGCTAACTCCAATGAACGCGTCGTCCGGTGACGAAAGGGTTGTATTCCGAAAAGACAGCCACAATCCGAGCAAGACCGGATAGACCGATACCGTGCCGATCGCGCCGAGGGCAGGAACTAACAACAGCCAAGCACCGGGCCGCCATCGGGGAAACCGAATTCCCGATTCGACGTCGACGTGGGTAAGGGTTCTTGCCACTGGCATAAACTAACTCAAGCAGTGATGGAGTGCCGGAGTGTTGGAGCGGTGTTAGTTTGCACCTACGCCTTCACGATCGTGTCGATCTTTTGTTTGGCACTCTTGAGTGACTCCTCAACTTTGCCGGTGGTTAGCGCGGTCGATACCGCAGACTGTAAGGCGAGGGTGACTTGCGGATATTTCGGTGTAACCGGCCGCGGAATTGCTCCCAGGAATACCTCTTTGAGCTGTTGCATAAACGGCTGTTCTGTCCCGATCTCCGGCTGTTCGAACACAGCAGCTCTGGTGGGGCAGAGACCAAGCTGGGTCGCGAATCGCAGTTGGGTCTCGGGGGAGGACATCCAGCGAACGAATTCAACCGCTGCATCCCGTTTCTTGCTGGACGCGTTGATCCCGTATTGATAGCCCCCCAAACACGCGGCGCTTTTCTTGTCCGGGAAGTGCGGTAAGGGCACCACCGCGACTTCATCGACGACTTTCGATTCCGCTTCGCTCTGTGCAATCTTCCAGACGTAAGACCAGTTTCTAAGAAAGGCCGCCTCACCCCCGGTGAAAGGCCGCCGTGACGGTTCCTCGTCCCAGCTCAGAACGTCCGCCGGTGTAATCTGCTCTTTGTTGATCAGGTCGTACATCAGCTGCACGGCTTGAACAGCCGGTGCATCTGCAATCGAGACGGTTTTGCCATCGGCTTGTAAAATGGCGCCTCCATTTGAACCGATGAACGAAACCAGATCGCAAACCAGCACTTCCGCTTGCTTAGCTTGCCAAAGGAATCCGAATTTTACTTTTCCGGATCCGATTGCTTCTTTCGCGCTTGCGATCAGGTCGGTCCAGGTGCTCGGCGCCGAGATCCCGAGATCCTTGCGGTAATACAACATCCCGGAATCGACAAACCACGGCAGCGCCACCAGTTTGTTTTGCCAAGTGCAGGCTTGGACCATGCCCGGGAAATATTCGCCGGTGTTATCCTTGAAGTATTGGTCCAGCGGCAGTGCCCACTTAGCAGCCGCGAATTCTGCGATCCAG
Organism: Verrucomicrobiota bacterium; assembly: GCA_019237325.1. Lineage (GTDB taxonomy): Bacteria > Verrucomicrobiota > Verrucomicrobiia > Chthoniobacterales > JAFAMB01 > JAFAVN01. Next base: position 8,039 of record JAFAHI010000100.1, read on the forward strand.
ATAATATCCAAGGTAAAGACATCCGGGTCACCGTTCCTCCGGGCCAGCTGCTGAACCAAGGATTGATGCACTTCAGTCGAAGAACTGGGTGGCGGCAATTCCTTGTAAGTGACGTGGATCTTGCTCTGAGAATCGTTAAAGGCCTTAACCACTTCAGCGATCGTCTGTTTCCCATAAAACTTGGCGCTCGCGAACGTTAGCTCTACCGCGCTCGCCGCATAGGCGCGGCGCGGACCCACAAACGTGGAAACTGCCGCAGCGCCGGCTAAGGCCATGCCACTCCGTCTGATAAACTCGCGCCGATTCAATCCGGAGCCCGAGTCAGCACCCGGCCGGGCTGGCTTCAGATCATCGTTGTCGATGACCGGCCGAGAAAACGGCTCACGGTCAAGTTTGTCGTGGGGGAACGCGTTTTTGTGCATTTTAATGATACAAATAACAGCAAAAAATCGCATAGTCAATGCCTGTTTTCGCTGGTTAACCGCAAATTTTATGGCAAGTTATGCGAGAATTTCCGATGAGTGAGCTTGATCAACCGCGAAAAACCGCATTACCCGCACAACGACAAAGTGAGTTAGTCAAACTCCTTGAAATCAAGGGACAGATGTCGGTCTCCGAGATTTCCGACTATTTCAACATTTCCGAAGATACCGTTCGGCGGGACCTGGATGTGTTAGCTCAAAAGGGAGCGTTAACGCGTACGCACGGCGGTGCCGTTACCATCACCGCCCTAGTCCATGGGGACTCACCTTTTCTTCAAAGGCTGAATACTCGTACCGCGGAAAAGCAACGGATTGCCAAGGCGGCAGCGGCGCTCATTGACGACGGAGAGACCCTGATAATCAATGGGGGGTCGACGACGCGATTGTTTGCGGCAGAGCTGCGTCAGCAATATCTCACGGTGGTAACGAACAATCTGAGCGTGACGGGTGTGTTGGCGACCGACCTGATTCGCGACATTTATGTGATGGGTGGCCAATTCCGGCCCGAGGCACAGGTGACAATTGGTCCAATCTTAGCTGCCGGCACCCAGGTTTCGGTGGATAGCGCAATTATCGGCGTTGGTGGGATTACGGCGCGAGAAGGCCTTACCACGACGGTTCTCGAAGAAGCGTCTATGATTGCCGCGATGATGGCCGCAGCCCGGAGAACGATCGTTTTGGCCGACTCATCTAAATTAGGGAAGCATTCGTTTGCGCAGATTGCCGGCTTGGATGCGATGCAGATCCTCGTGACCGATGCGAAGCCGGAGGAGGAGTTGGCGGTTGCTTTGAGAGAGGTGGGCGTGCAGGTGGTGGTGGCGTAGGGCGAGTGGGCGAAACGGCGAGTGGGCGAAACGGCGAACGGACGAATGTGCGAAATTGAGGTGCGAAGCGGCGGCTCAGAATAGCCTAGAGGCTATCGTGAGCCGCCGCTTCGCGGCTATAGTGCTTCGCGCCGCATCGCCCGTTCGCCCATTCGCCGGCGCGCCCTTTCTTTGACCTCTGCTGTGGGGCGTGTAAATACGGTGGCGATGAAAGGTCCTTTAACTGGACATGTGGCGGTCGTGACCGGTGTTAGCAGGGCTAAAGGTATCGGTGCGGCTATCTCCCGGGAGCTGGCGCGCCAAGGCGCCAATCTCTTCACGACCGGGTGGCCTGAATTTGATGCTGAAGAGTCTTGGAAACCCGATGAACTAGAGCAGCCCCTGTTGATCAACGAACTGCGCGAGTTGGGCGTCGAAGCCGAATGGATCCCTCTTGATCTATCGCTCAGTGAAGCGCCACGGAAGCTGTGGGATGCGGTCCAAGCTCGATTTAATGTTGCCCATATTCTGGTTAACAATGCCTGTTTTTGGGCTCCCGACTCGATCGAGACCTTGGATCCGGGGATGCTCGACCGTAATTACGCGCTTAATACTCGGGCACCCATTTTGTTAAGCCTCGAGTTTGTCCGTCGATTCGCCGGAAAGGGCGCGTGCCGAGTTATTTCAATGACCTCAGGGCAAATGTTAGGAGCGATGCGCGGACAACTAGGCTATGCGGTGACCAAAGCCGGATTGGACGCCTTCACCATTACCTTCGCGGCCGAAGTTGGTCATCTTGGTGTCACCGTGAACGCGGTTGACCCTGGACCGACAGATTCCGGATCGATGACGCCGGAGCATCAGAATAAACTCTTGAGCCGGTTTGCCCTCGGGCGTCTCGGTCAGCCGGACGATGCCGCTCGCTTGGTCGCCTTTCTTGCAGGGCCGGACGGAGCATGGATCACGGGGCAGGTGCTTCGTTCGCGCGGGGGATTTGAATAGGGGCGCGATGCGCTGGAGGGGAGGCGCTTTTGATCTTGGCAAACCCAATCATGATCGGGCGGACAGGCGTGATCCTTCTCCGAGTTTCTTCAGCGGGCGCCTCCCGCTAACGTCCCGAGGGTACGGATTTGCTCAAGGCGTCTGCGTTTGAAGTATCGGTCGGAACGGCCCTGTGGCGTAGCACACCAGCAGCCGCTCTCGGGAGCCGCCTGATTATCGCGCGTCTCGTCCGGGCAAGCGCTGTGTCTTTAAATACGCACGCGCGTGAGCGGCTCCCCTCCAGGCTTCGCGCCGGAACTTCGCCGTTTCGGACGCGCGCCTCCCTAGGAGGCCTGCACCTTCTCTTTCACCGTGACGGCTTGTTTGCCTTTCCGGCTTCGGAGATAATTGAGTTTCGCGCGACGGACATTGCCCTGGCGTTCAACTTCGATTTTGGCGATTCGCGGCGAATGCAGCGGGAACATGCGTTCAACCCCTTCGCCATAGGAAATTCGACGCACGGTAAAAAAGGCGTTTAAACCGGATCCGCGCTTACCGATGACGATCCCACTGAAAAGCTGGATTCTCTCTTTATCGCCTTCAACCACCCTCGTATGGACTTTAACGGTGTCGCCAACCCGGAATGGGGCGATTTCGGGCTTAAACTGCTCTTTCTCAATCTTCTGGATAATGTTCATAGCGCGGGCACTCCCGGTTTAGGTGGACCGAATAGATAGCTGCGCCTCCGGGGTTTGCAACTTAAAAGCCTGCACCAACCAAAAAATGGACGCGCTTTTTTAGCCGAGGCAGGCTATGTCTTCCGCTCTATTCCATGTTTTGCCGTCGTTTCCTGATTCCTTCCCGGTCAAGTTCCTCTGGGCAAATAACGCGACTAGCGCGCACGCTGACACGTCGACATCGTCCCGCAACCGTAGGATCGATGCACCCGGTCGCCGATTCGCCGATTCGCCCACTCGCCCTTTCGCTTTCCGTGCTCTCCGCGCTCTTGCTCTTGTTGCCTGGCTGCGCGACTCCTCCGGAACTTGCGCCGCTGATGGAGTCTCCTGCCATCGCCCAACAGGTTGCCGCTGAACCAGTTGGGGATTTCTATATCGGTCGCAGAGTCTATGCTCCGCCCTTCGCGATCTGGGGATATGTACGTTACCCGAGACAGAGCTGGAAGACGGCAAAACTCGTTATTTTAAATGAAAAATTCCAACTCGCGCCTGATCGCGCCCGCAACCAGCTCGGATCCGACAACGGAAGTGAATACCGGCTTTACGGGTACTTTTCAGGGGACCAAATTTACGACGCCTCCAGCGGCCGGTTCTGCGCTGAATTTGTGCTCAAACGGGCTGAATTGATCTCGGCGAATCCGGATCCGATCTGGTCTCCCTATTTCATTCGCGATCGCCAGATGTTCATGGGTTGGGCCAGAGGCGGCTCGCAACCAGTGCAACGGTGAAGGCAGATGCCGACGTTGAACCGATGTACGGATTAGGGAAGGCACAAAAAAATCTCACGCAAAGACGCAAAGGTTCAGACCATGCTAAAAAATGTCAGATAGAATAAGATTATCGGTTTCAAGCCCGAAGCGAAACACTGGCATCCATGCATTTTGAGCTTGCGATGAAAACCTACTCCTCCGCTGTACAAACTTGCTCAATCCGAACAAGATCAATCTCTTATTCTGAACCTTTGCGGCTTTGCATCTTTGCGTGAGATTTTTGTGTTATCGTTGGGTTCTGCCGCGCTATAATCTCTGGATCTTACGTTCTAGTTTTTTGGATGAAACTCGCTTGCGCTGTTTGGCTCCGCCAATCACCAATCACTAATCACCTCTCACTTCTCACCTTTCTCTTTCTTGTCGTGGCGACCGGGATCGCTCGCGGCCAGATCGGATCAGCTCCGCCGCCCGTTCCAGTTGCTGACGCCAGGCATCCCTACGAATACATCCTGCTGTGCGGCGGTCCGTCGTTGCGTCTCTGGGAACAGTACCGCGACCAGCCCCACGATAATTACTGGGGATGTTTCGTGCGCGCGGCACGGACCCGGATCCAGGAATTGAAGCCCGTTATCAAGGACAACCCGGCGGCGACTGTCACCCTGTTGATCTATCTGGATGGTTATCGGTCCCGTTCTGCCCAAGAGAAACGCGACCTAATCCCGCTGATTTATTCGGTTCGAGATACCTATCAGCTGAACTTGGTCCCAATCGAAAACGGCGACGATGTGATTCGATATCTGAACAGCGGAAAACCGAGACAACAGATAAAAATTGCCGACTTCGAGTATTTTGGTCATTCGAATCAAGATGCCTTCATGTTCGACTATTCGAACCAGGTGGGGAACAGCTCCAAGTCGTGGCTCCATGAGAACCAGCTGGCAGAGTTGCATCGAGGGCTATTTGCTCCCGGCGCTTACGTAAAAAGCTGGGGCTGTTATACGGGCGAAGGGATGAGCCAGAAATTTCGGGCGGCGACCGGAGTGTCGATGATCGGAGCGGTAGGAAAGGTCGACTATTCCAACCGTGAGGATGCGCTGAATGGAATCGTACCGGTTTTGAGCTCAGTCGGCGGACGCTGGACGAGGTAGGGACGAGCGTCTGCTCGCTCCCTAAGTGAGACGTGAGAGGTGATTGGTTCAGCCTTTGCCATCTCCCATCTCGTTCCGCACTTTTCACTTCTCACCTCTCACTTCTCACCTCTCACATAGGAATTTGGCCTCTGGTCATATACTGGTCGAGGTTCAAGCTAGAATCGGGAATCTTGCGCTCAGTTCAATCTAGGAACTTCAACAGAGCGAAGGTGTAGTTGCCGCCAGGTCTACAGGGACCTGGCGGTACTTTTTTGGGGGCGCTTCGTTTGGACAATAGGGATCGGCTGCGCGCTGGGCGTATTGAGCGGTCAGGCGAGGAATAATCAGCAAGCAATGATTTTTTGAATCGGTCTCTCGAACATTGATTACTGATTTACTGATCACTGATTACTCGGAGAGTGGGCTATGCGAATGTTGTGCGTAATTTCACTAGTGCTGGCGTTAGTGCCTTGTTTATCCGGGCAGACCCAGCAGCCGGCTAAAGCCGTGGATGCCAAGGTTGAAACCATCGTTTTCATTCGGCACGCGGAAAAACCGGAGGCCGGCCTGGGACAACTAAACTGCCGGGGATTGAATCGGGCGCTAGCGCTTCCCGCGGTTCTAACGTCGAAGTTTGGTAAACTGGACCAAATCTACGCCCCGGATCCGGCCGGGAAAGTTCACGATGCGGCGGGTACCTTTGATTACCTGCGTCCATTGGTCACAATTGAGCCGACTGCGATTCGGTTAGGGATGTCGGTCAGTTGCGACTATCGCTATGATCAAATCAAAGAGCTTGAAACCGAGTTGCTAAGCCCGGAACGGGTCGGTCAAGTCATTGTCGTTGTCTGGGAACACCAGTTCCTCAACCGGGTTCGGGAAACCACGCCTTCCCATGAAAACCTATCTGCGTGAATCTGCGTTTGTTTTTTCTTTTATTCGTGTCCATTCGCGTCCATTCGCGGTTAGCTTTGCGTGCATTCGTGGTTAAATTTGCGATTGCAAAACGCGGGGCTGTCGATACCCTAGTGTTGGGGTCGGGTAACGGTGGTTTTTCCCTTCACCGGTGGGACTCACTAGCTCCGGTCTTGTCTAACCCTCAGATTCAAATTCGCCAAAGGACAAACTGTTTATGGCAAACTTCGGTCTCTCTACCAATCCGTTGCGCTGGACTGTTGATCCTACGTTTTACCCAACAGCACGGCTTGCGATGGAAGCGCCCGCCGAGCGCTATGCTTACGTTGCTGGACTAGCGCCCGACCAAAAGTCGCGATCGGATGCGCTGTACGTTGTCGATGTTGATCCTTCTTCTCCCAAATATGGACAGATCCTAAGCCGGACCGATCTGCCGGATATCGGGGATGAACTCCATCATTTTGGTTGGAACGCTTGCAGCGCGACGCTCTGTCCTTATGCGCCGCATCCTCACGTTGAGAGGAGGTATCTGATTGTTCCCGGAATTCGCTCCTCTCGAATCCACGTCGTCGATACGAAACCTGATCCAACCAAGCTTCAGATTGTTAAAACGATTGAACCTGAGGAGTTGTTCAAGCGAGCTGGTTACTCCCGGCCGCATACGGTCCACTGCGGTCCGGACGGTATTTATTTAAGCGCACTGGGAGCTCCCGATGGAGCTGGCCCTGGCGGAATCTTCATTCTGGACCACTACGATTTTAACGTGCTAGGCCGTTGGGAAGTGGATCGCGGGCCGCAAGAGTTAGCCTATGATTTCTCCTGGCACCTCGGGCAGGATGTACTGGTCTCTAGCGAGTGGGGCACCCCTCGGATGATCGAGGGAGGTTTACAGCCTGAGACTTTGCTGGGCGCTAAGTACGGGCACCAGCTCCACTTCTGGGACCTGCGTAAACGGAAACATGCCAAAGCCGTCGATCTCGGGAGCGAACATCAGATGGTTCTCGAGTTACGCCCCTCGCACGACCCGACCAAGACATTTGGCTTTGTCGGTGTAGTGGTTTCGTTGAAAGATTTATCCGCCTCAATTTGGTTGTGGCGAGAACGGTCAGGGGATTGGGAAATCAAGAAAGTGATCGAAATTCCGGCTCAGCCAGCCGACGCTGCCAGTCTTCCCCCCTTGCTCCAGGGATTTGGCGCCGTACCGCCGTTGGTAACCGATCTGAATCTGTCATTAGATGATCGCTGGCTGTATGTTTCTTGCTGGGGCACAGGTGAACTCCATCGTTATGATGTTTCGACGCCGGACCAACCAAAGTTAACGGAAGTCCTTTCAATCGGTGGAATCGTTAAACGAACGCCGCATCCTCAACGGCCGGCTGAACCGCTCAATGGCGGCCCGCAAATGGTGGAGGTAAGTCGAGACGGGAAAAGGGTCTATCTCACCAACTCGCTTTATCAATCCTGGGACGAACAGTTTTATCCGGATGGAGTACGTACTTGGATGGTAAAAGCCGACGCCGGCGCCGACGGATCGTTGCGATTTGATCCGCGGTTTTTGGTAAAAACCGAGAATCACCGTCTGCATCAAGTCAGATTGGAAGGCGGCGACACCTCTTCGGATTCATTTTGTTTTCCGTCCTAGCGGAGGCGCGAGGCTGTGAATGCTTGGCCTTGGATTGCATTGGTGGCACTAGGGGCTTGGCACGGACTGAATCCCGGGATGGGCTGGTTGTTCGCGGTTAGTCTCGGGCTGCAAAACCGCTCAAGAGTGGCCATTTTTCAGGCGATGTGCGCGATCGCGATCGGCCACGCACTCTCGGTATTCGCCATCATATCCTTGGCGTTTCTGTTAGGGCGGTATGTACCGGCAACTTGGTTTGGCCTGGCTGCTGCTTTGTCGCTGGCAGGGTTAGGAAGTTGGCGTCTGCTTCGAGGACGTCATCCGCGTTGGGTAGGGATGCGGGTGAATTTTAGAGATTTAACCTGGTGGTCGTGTTTAATGGCCAGCGCCCATGGCGCCGGGCTTATGCTGCTACCGGTCTTTTTGATCGGAGGTGGAGCCTGGTGCGGCGTTTCATCTTCGTCGCCCCTTAAGTCCGCAACAGAATTCCAGGGATTCTATAATTCGATTCCGGGTGTCTGTGTCCATTCGCTCTCGCAATTTGTTGTCGCGGGCATCGTTGCGTGGTTGGTCTATGACATTGTCGGACTAACCATCCTTCGAAAGTCTTGGTTCAACGCGGACCTGGTTTGGTCTTGCAGCCTGATTGTCGCGGGATTGTTGATGTTGTTGGTTCGGATTTGAGGCTGAAATTGACAGGTTGACAACTTCGCCCATGGCCCGGATTTTAAATCGGGTATGAAGACGATGACGGTGGCTGAATTTAAGGCTCGATTTTCGGAGGCATTAGACGCGGTCCGCCGGGGTGAATCGATCGCCGTGACGTATGGACGCTCGAAGCGAACTGTCGCGGTTTTCCAGCCTCCTGCTAGAGGGAAGAAAAAACCTCGGCCTGTCGGTCTACTAGACGGAAAGATTTCTTTCGAAGTTGGGAGCGATTTCGAAATGGATGATTCTGAGCTGTTCAACCATTGAGAGGTTTGATTGATACGCACGTGCTTTTGTTCGCACTTGCGGACTCGAAGAGGTTGAGCGCGTCCGCAGCGAACTTCGTTCGGGACCGGCAAAACGAGGTGTTCGTGTCGGTTGTCTCGTTTTGGGAACTCTCCCTTAAAGTTTCGTTGGGCAAGCTCAGTCTTTCCGGTATCTCGCCCGATCAAATTCCTGGGTACGCGCTCTCGATGGATCTCACATTTTTGCCGCTAACCGCCGATACCGCCTGTACCTTTCATCAGCTGCCAAAGATTGGAAAACATCGTGACCCATTCGATCGGATGCTAGTCTGGCAGGCCATTCGCGAAGATCTGGTTTTGCTCTCGCGAGACCGCGCGATGATCTCATACCAGACGTGTGGGCTCAGTTTGGTTTGGTAAAAGCTACGGATCGTCCTTGTACTCGTCGTCGTCCTCGTGCTCGATATTGTTTATGCCACGCCCATGCCGACCGAATGGCCTAGCCTTTCCACCTGGTTCGTGGCCGTCTTAACGCAGTCAGTCGACCGATTCAAGGTCTGGCAAAAAAATGGTTCAATGGTGAATTCGCGCCGCTGGTAGAAACACCTCTCTCGAGGACGAGGACGACGACGATTGAGTGGTGCCGCCCTAAACTAAGAACAGCAACGCTAAGCCGAAGACCACGAATCCTACGAAGAACGACATTACCGTGAATCCCATAACCCGCCGGAGGCTGATGCCCGCGATCGCCAGGACCGGTAGCGCCCAGAAAGGTTGAATCATGTTGGCCACTTGTTCACCCATGGCGACGCCCATGGCAGTGGCTGCTTGCGACGCGTGTAATTCTGCTGCGGCCCGGACAGTGAATTGCCCTTGCACAGCCCAATGACCGCCACCGCTGGGGATAAAAAGGCTGATGATCAGCGAGGCGATGTAGTTCCAGAACGGTAAAGTATGCGCATTGGAAAAGGAAACGAACGCTTTCGCGATGACGTCAGCGAGACCGGTCGCGGACATGATCCCCATGATGCCGCCGTACAACGGGTATTGCAGGATCAGTGGTCCCGTGACTCGGGCTGCCTGGTTCACCGCACGGACGTAGTTGATTGGAGTCCAGTGCAGCAACAGGCCAGCTAGCAGAAAAAGAAAAATGACCGAGTTCAGATCGAGCGAGATTCCGGTTTTTGACCAGCTCAAGATCAAGGCAATCGCTCCAGCGACTACTAAGATCAATGTCAGGATCCACGCGTGCTCCAGATGATCTGCGACAGTCCGTGGGCGCTCGTGCTCGGTGGCCCTGTCTTCGCTTCGTAACCGTTCTGGATCCGCCGCAACGGTCTCCTCGGCCCTCGGTATAATCGCGCAGTAAAGAACTGGAATCAGAATCACAACGGCGACGACCGGGACGAGATTGAACGGAGTGAACAACATGTCACCCAGAGGAAGCACTTGTCCGGTGAGTTTTTGCACGATGTTTAGGGACGATCCTGGCGTCGCCTGGGAGAGAGCGATTGAGCTGGAGAATCCGCTCGCCCATATAATCCATCCTGAATAAGCGCCGGCCACTAACCAGCCGAAATCGATCCGAATTCGTTTAGCAATTTCTCGAGAGAGAATCCCCGCTACCACTAAGCCAAACCCCCAATTAATGAAGGAGGTCACCATGACCACCAGAATCGTGAGAACGATCGCGGCACGAGGGGTCTGCGGCCGAGATGCCAGCCAATCCAAGATGAAACGTATGGGCCGTGAATTCGATAAAGCATACCCGGTAACGAGGATCAAGACCATCTGGAACGCAAAAGCCAGAATCTGAAAGAGACCGGCGTACCAACCATTCACAATTTCCGGCAGAGATCCCTTAGGCGCCAAGAGGGCTGCCAACAGCCCCGTGATGATAGTCAAGCTAACGGCAAAAATATAGGGATCGGGTGTGATCCTCTCGAATAAATAAACGAAGAAGCTAGTGATCCGGTTGAGCGGCGTACGCACGCTGGGGCTCTCAGTCTGCACGGGGGGAGTTGGAGTAGCCATGGGGTAATGGTAAAGGAGCCAGGAGCTAGAATCCAGGAGCTAGGATGACACTCAAGAACGACGCGCAGGTCGTTTGACGGGATGGAAGGCTAGAAGAACCGCTTCCATCCCACCGAAACTTTCGGGAGGATGAATTTGCGCCCGTTGGTAAAACAAGCTGAACGCTCACCTATTCGGCGAGGAGCGCGTTGATGTTGGCTTCGAAGACCCAGGGATCGACAACTCCAGCCTGGCTGATCGCGATCTGACCCCTCACGGTCGACAAGAACGGTCAGAGCCATTTCTTTCAAATGGCATGGATCAACCAGAGGCCGACGACAAGCATCACCGCGCAGGTTACGCCATGAATCGAGAACGCTCGCGACTTCGATCCGCCTGACTCCAGAATGATTAACATGTCGCCAAGAGGGATGATGGCTAAAACGAGTACAGCTATGCCTAGCGACCGCCCGTCCGCGGTCAGCATCTTTATCAGCATCATTGTCAGCACGACCAATCCAGATACGGCGTCCCGAACTCCTTTAAGGCGTAGCCAGGCACGAGTGTCAGCATCGGATGCAGGCGGCTTAAGACCAAATGTTCCTGAGATTCGTTCAGGAGATACTAGGTAGAAACAACCGATAACAATGATCCCTACAGCGATGAGAGCAGCTAGGGAAAGTGGTATAGCGTCAAACACAAAATATTTCATAATTAGATAATCTAGCAACGCTACAACAAGTTGCAAGAAAATCTAGCAACGCTATATTTCAACGCGATGGCAACGACGCTGGCAGCTAGCCGAATTGCGGAACGAAAACTGCGTGACAAGCAGGCCCGCCGGGCACAGATCCACGTTTTCTGAAATCTTGCCCGACCCGTGGCTACCTTTCACGTTTCACTTTTCACCTTTCACATGGACGTTGCCTTTTCCTGGTCCTCGACTTTTCCTTTGATCCCCACGCGAACCTGCGGCAGGTTTGCTCATTACCCTCTGTTATGGAAGTTGCCGGTACAGTTAGCTGGATCCTGGCGCACAAGGGTTCGACGGTTTGGACAGTTCGCCCTGACGCGATGGTGTATGACGCTATCAAGATGATGGCGGATAAAAACGTGGGTGCTCTCCCCGTGGTGCAGAATGGCAAGCTTGTTGGGATTATCTCTGAGCGTGACTACACGCGAAAAGTGATCCTGCAAGGACGTTCGTCGAAGGAAACCCAAGTTAGTGAGATCATGTCGACGAACCTGGTTGTGACCCACCCGAATGAAACCCTGACTGGATGTATGCGCGTGATGACCGACAAGCGGATCCGGCATCTTCCGGTCCTGGAAGGCGGAAAACTAGTCGGTATGCTATCGATTGGCGACGCTCTTAAATGGGTGATTTCGGCACAGACCGCCACCATAGAGCATCTCGAGCAATACATCTCCGGCGGATATCCGTCTTAGTGACGCCCCAGGATTTGGTGTTGTTACAGTTCGCGTAATAGCTACTACGCGAAGCGCGAAGCGTGTGTCCAACGGTAGGGATGAGCTCCCGCTCGTCTGGGGTGTAGCATTTCCCACCCAAACAACCAGATGAGCTGCCCGCCTTCGCTTAGCTTTGGCGCGCCCTCGATCTTGAAACTCGCCCGCTTATAGATCTTGGCGGCGACGTAATGCCGCATCTGCGGGAGTAGTCGGGAACTCATTCCTACTGGTCCTGCTGACAAGATAGCTCACCCCGTCTAGGTATAGAGTGTTATGAATCTTCTTCACGTCACTCACAAGGTTCTGGGATCAAGTGCTAACGCTCTTCAGGTATGGAAACTGACGCGCAACGTATTGATTGCCGCGGCGTTACTCTCGGTCGGAGCAGCTGGGGCACAGCAGGCGCCATCAGCCTCGCCCATTCCTAATGCTGAAAGCGATAAAGGGTCGATTTTATTGACGGTTTTCCTTCGTCATGACCAATCAAAACCGTTGGATCAGATTAATGCCGAATTGCGGCAGCAGGGGTACTACAAGTCATTCCCACCCGCTGGAATAGAGGTGGTTTCCTGGTATGTGATGATGGGAATCGGTCAGGTTATTACCTTACGAGTTCCAGCCGAGCGTTTACGCGAAGTGAATGTTGCTCTCGAAAAAACCGCTTGGGGTGGGTATCGAACGGAGTTCTATCCGACGTACGATTATAAGGCCATTGGTGAGGAAGAACACGCGAAGAATCAGTAGGTGTTGGCGTGTCGGCGAAGCCGTGGAGCGCTGCCTCGCTTGCGAGGCCGACTCGGTCGGAACAATGGAGGGGAGCCGCTTTTACCCGGACCCCGTTTGCGCGGACACTCTTGAACCGCCGCGCTTATTAGGTGGGCGTGTGCGAGCAGGCGGGTCTCGCGAACGTCTCCTGATATCCCTACAACCCACGGCGATTCACTTCGTTTACTGCCAAATGCAACCAGATAAGGCCGAACCGCATCATGGGACGTTTCCGAGAGCCGCCTGCTAGACAACTTCTCAGAAACACGACGGTTATTTGCACGATCAGCTCAGGTTACGGGCAACCTTCAAAAGCGGCTCCCCTCCAGGGTTCCCTGCCGGTCGGCCTCGCAAGCGACGCAGCGCTCTAGGAGATCGTTTGACATCTCGTCCTATCGCTGTTCTGTTGCGGGCGTCATCATCGATCCAGGCGTAAGCCCCATCGGTCGTAAGCGTTAACGTAAACCAACGCGCTAAGTAACCCTTGACTTGATTTTAGGAATCGAGCGGGCGGTGAAAGCGCGTGGTTTTGTGCTTTCCCTCCGTTCGGAAGAGAAAGCGATGGACAAAACAAA
>JAFAHI010000214.1 GCA_019237325.1 Verrucomicrobiota bacterium
TCCAGCGATATCTAGCTCTTGCGGTGCCAATCGGGGCGCGATTCGAGCTTCAGAATAGGGCGCGCTTAAAGAGTTTTATGCGGGCGAATGTTGCATCTTCTTAAGCGTCGGCAGCCGATCGATCGCTTTGCCTGCTTTCTGCTGAGCCAGCCTCAGGTCGTAGAGACTTTGAAGATTGAGCCAAAATTCTGCGCTCGTGCCGAAGAAGTGCGAAAGACGAAGAGCGGTATCGCCGGTGATCCCGCGTCGGCCATTCAAAATATGCGTGATGCGATTAGTTGGCACGTCGAGCTTGCGCGCGAGCTCAGCCGCACTCATGTCTAGCGCCTCCAGCTCCTCTTTCAGGTGTTCGCCGGGGTGTATCGGTGGCAGTGCCATAATAGGTTCCTCTAGTGGTAGTCTACAATCTCTACGTTCATAGGTCCCGGCGACCCGGACGGCCATTCGAAGCAGATCCGCCATTGATCGTTGATGCGGATGCTGCATTGGCCGTTGCGGTCGCCTTCAGGTTTTCAAAACGATTGCCAGGTAAGGCAGCAAGATCGCCAATTGTTGTTGCCCCCTCCAGACGGTCGAGCTGATCGGGGAGATAGCCCAAAAGCAAACAAACTGCGCTGGGATGCTTAAAGGCGAAGCACCAATCAGAAATCCTGCGGCGAAGGCGCCCTGCCAAGGAGTGGCCGCATAGCGGCCCAGCTGTTCAGCGCTCTTCGGATGTACGATTCGACGGGTCGTAATGAATTGGCGTCCCGTGAACATACAAGTTCCGATGATCGGTAAGCCATCGATCGGTAAAGTTCCAGAGGCCGCCTTGAATCAATGACAGTACCCAGGCCACAAGCAAACAAACGCCACTTTTTTCAAGTCCAAGCTTCTGACTCTCTCTGTCTCTGGTGTATTCAGAGATGTGTCTTAATCCGGCCAATAAGAGCTTTCCCTGTTCTTTTTCAGGGCCAAGAGTGAAGGCCAGTTCCAAATGCAGCCGCTCGTCCAAAAACGGGATTAAATCACCGATTTCGAGGCGAGAATAAACGTCCTCAAAAGTAATGCTCCGCCATTTATCGCCCTTGTCGATCTCGGCGTTGAGCAGGACAAGAAGATAGGTAAGCGCACCGATCTCGAGCTTTTCGTAGTAATTCGTGATCTCGTTGGCCATAGGACAGCTCTCAGTTTATCAGCATTTGGCGAGAGTTGCCAAAGTGTCGTTTGCCAAGCTATGGATGACTTCTAACTTGCGCGTTCTCATCGGTCAACGGCCTCGTCCGCGCAATAATGGCCGTAGTCCGGCTGTTCTGAAGATCGCCGAGCGAAGGTATCTTCGCTCGAAGAGTTCTTGCAAAAACCAACAGGCTCAAATGGCGGTTGGCTCTGAAAGTGCGACCGTTGAGAATACCGACTGGCTGTCGGCTTTTGAGCGCGAAGTTGCCAGTCCCAAGCGCTGGCACGATTGGTTGCGAGCCTTTGCAATACCGGATTCTTAGGCAAAGCTTACGTCCGAGCAACGGCGGAAACACGGTCAATAGACGCAAGTTCTATCGCGCACGCCGACATAAATCGGAAATGGGAGGGACCAAAGCGATACTAGGCGCGAGAATCCCGAAGAAGACCATTGGCGGTCGTTGGCATTGGCGAGCCCCGCTCGGCAAAAGCTCACTTGAGACTAATCGATGCTGAACCTCGCTAGGAGTGATGCCTGATCCATTCTCGGTCGGTAAAGAATCTAGAATCGCGGCGAGTCGTTCAGGCTTCTCTGGTTGTTTCGCCGTCTTAAACCTGGTTTTTCACCATTTGTGTCAGAGGCGGCACTGAACGACAGTCCATCCAGCATGGCCACTCTTATGCGGGTAGAATTCTCAAGAGGTCTCCGTCCTGATTCGCCGCGTTTCGTCTTGATGATCGAAATCCCGGACGGTGTGGCTGCCAATCTAAGGGCCAGAAGAGTAAGTCTCGAAACGAGAGCCTACGAAGTAGCATTACAAACCAGCCAAGTCGATCGCTCGAACAAACCCGAGCATCACATGGGTTTGATTTCTTGCACCAAAGGAAGGGTTAAAAACCTTGCGTCGCTCGGTGAACCTAGT
>JAFAHI010000383.1 GCA_019237325.1 Verrucomicrobiota bacterium
ACCTTATCCCGAAAACGTAAGTCGTCAAAGTGACTCTTTTTTTTCAGGCTGCAAGATTTTTATTGAAGAAATATGCCCACCCTCGGATTTGAGTAATTCAACGAATTCCTCAAGTCCGCTGAACAAAAGAAAAAGGATTGGGCTTAGCGCTTAAGAATTGTTCGCGGAAACCGATGTCTAGTATAGTGGGCGACCAGAGCAAGAATTGTACCGAAGTGGGCGGGAAGAACGCTGGGAACGTTCAACGGATAGGACCTATGGGACCAATAGGACTGATGGGATCCGGCGCTGCCAACGCAGGGCCGGCAAACTGCGAACGTGAACCGAGAAGCCATTCGGGGACGATGATAGAATGGCAAACCGCTTGGCTGTTTCCGGGAGCCGCCCGCTGCGTCAGTGTCACCCGATAGACCTAATTTCGCGGGGTGGTAACGCCGAACGCCAAAGCGGCTGCCCTCCAGGGTGATGACGGTCTCGGCCTCGCAAGCGAGGCTGCGCTCCAACGGTTAACCGCCAACCGCTAACCGGTTCGCGATTTGCTCGTGGAGGTAGGCTTTGATCTCTTCGTTGGAGAGGCGGTCGACGACTTCATTTAAGAAGCCGTTAACGACGAGGCCCTTGGCCTTCAGCTCCGGGATCCCTCGGCTCTGGAGATAGAATAGTTCTTCCGGCTCGACTTGGCCTGAGGTCGCACCGTGAGTGCAACGAACGTCATCCGCAAGGATTTCGAGACCCGGCATCGAGTTCGCCTCGGCTTCGTCGCTGAGAAGAAGATTTCTTACTTTCTGGTACGCGTCAGTGCGATGAGCACCGCGTTCAACTTTGATCAGACCCGAAAAAACCGTACGGGCGTTATTACTCAGCGCATTCTTATAGAGCAGATCGCTGGTTGTATCGGGTTGCAGATGATCCTGCAACGTCCGCTGGTCGAACTCCTGGTCCGCTCCGGCGATGGAGACGGCCAGCATATCGCTCCGGGAACCGGCGCCCGCTAAGCGGCTGACACTTTCCAGGCGGGAATATCGTCCCCCGAAATTCAAGGACAGGTTCACAGCACTGGACTGTTCCCCGGCAACGGTGGAATTCACCTGCACGGAAACAAATTGCCGGCTCCAATTTTGCACACCGATGTAGTTCAGTTTGGATCCTGGACGTAAGACCAAATCATTGACTCCGCAGGCAAACCCACGCGCCTGGCCTTCCGTCGATACGAAGTGATCCAGGAATGTCACCTCGCTCTCTTTGTCGGCGATGATCAGCGTGTGCGGGAAAAGGGCCAGGTTTTCGCCGGTGACAATATGAAAAACCTCAAAGGGAGCGTCGACAACCAAGCTGGGCGGCAGGTAAAGAACGGTTCCAGCGCTAACGGAGGCTTTGTGCAGGGCAGCAAATTTCTTTGAACCAAGCCGAGCCGGTTGCGCCATGAAATGCGCCTGCAACAGGTCGGGCCTGAGCTTGAGCGCTTGTCCTAAAGGAAGAAAAAGAACGCCTCGATCACTTAGGGAATCGTCTAGCAGCTCACACGAGACGAGCTGGTCATTGACGAACACCATCCTTCCGGCGGGTTCTGGAAAACCGCGTTCCAGAGCGGGCTCAAAAGCCGGCCTCGTCAGCGAGGCCGCTCCAGGAGTAGCCGGACGCGAAAACGCGGCAACTCCATCCAGGTTCTTTACCGAGGAAAAGCGCCAGAGCTCGTCTTTGCGACTTGGATACGGCTCACTCGCGAATTCTTTTCGCGCTTCGGTTTGAGAATCGACAAACCATTGAGGAAGATTGTCGCGACCTTCAATTTTTGACGCCGACGAAAGTTCGTCGAGCGCCGTTCCGCCAGATTTCTGCCCTTGTAGCATTTAAAGTTCGTTGTTCGCAGTTCTCCGTTCGCAGTTCGCAGTTCAGCCTTTGTGAAGCTAGGCTTTTGACGGCGAAAGCGTTTTCGATTTACCCGACTGAACCCTCCATCTCGAGGTCGATCAATCGCTTCAATTCCACGCTGTATTCCATCGGGAATTGCCGGACCAAATCATTGACGAAGCCGTTAACGGCGAGGCTCATTGCCTGTCCCTCGGAGAGACCTCTTTGTTGCATATAAAAGATTTGCTCCGCGCTGATCTGGCTAACCGACGCCTCGTGTTGAGTCGCGTTTCCGGTACCCCGCACGGTGATCGCAGGGTAGGTATCAGTCCGGCTGTGCGTGTTGATTAAGAGAGCGTCGCATTCGGTATTGTTTTTGCAGCCCTTCAGATGCTTCGGCACATGCACGAGACCGCGATAAGTAGCGCGTCCCTGTCCGACACTGATACTCTTAGAAACGATGTTACTCGAGGTTTCATCTGCGGCATGGATCATTTTCGCCCCGGTGTCCTGATGCTGACCGTCCCCAGCCAGAGCGATGCTGATCACCTCTCCGCGAGCTTTTCTACCTTTCAAGACCACACCAGGATATTTCATGGTCAGCCGTGAACCGATGTTACAGTCGATCCATTTGATCTCGGCTTCTTCCATCGCCATCCCGCGTTTAGTAACTAGGTTGAACACGTTCGGCGCCCAGTTTTGCACCGTCACGTATTGAATCTTAGCGCCCGGCATCGCGACCAACTCAACCACCGCCGAGTGCAGCGTTGCCGTGGTAAACTTCGGTGCGGTACAACCTTCCATGTACATCACCTCAGAGCCTTCGTCGGCAATGATCAAGGTGCGTTCGAATTGACCAAAGTTTTCCGCGTTAATTCGAAAATAAGCCTGCAACGGATGCTTCACCTTCACTCCCGGCGGCACGTAGATAAAGCTGCCGCCGCTAAACACAGCGCTGTTTAGAGCGCTGAATTTATTGTCCCCGGTTGGGATCACTTTACCGAACCATTTTCGGAAAATTTCCGGGTACTGTTTCAATCCTTGCGTGCTCCCTACGAAGATCACGCCCTGATCAGAAACCGCCTTCTTAATATTTGAATAGACCGCTTCGGAATCGAATTGGGCTTCGACCCCGGCTAAAAATTTCCGTTCGCTCTCGGGGATACCAAGGCGCTCAAACGTTTGCTTGATCTCGTCGGGTACTTCTTCCCAACTTCGCTTAGGTGCTTCGCCGGAGGCCAAGTAATAACGAATCTTGTCAAAGTTGATAACGTCCAGCTCGTGGCTGGCCCAGTGCGTCGGGAGCGGTTTGTCCTTGAAAACGTGAAATGCATTTTTGCGAAACTCACGAATCCAATCGGGTTCCTCCTTAGCGTCAACAATGTAGTCGATCGTGCTTTCGGTTAACCCGGTCCCGGCATCTCGCGCTGCTTTGACGTCAAAGTAGAAATCCCCGACGCTGCGATCGATTTTGATAGTGTCGTTCGCTGTGCTCATAACAGTTTACAGTTTGCGGTTTACGGTTTGCGGTGACGGTTTCCTAGTTTGCCACTGGTGTTACCGTCGAGCTCGCAAGCGAGGCCGCTCCATTGTTCTCCTCTTTCAGCCAATCGTATCCTTTAGATTCGAGCTCCAACGCGAGCTCTTTACCGCCGCTTCGGACAATCTTGCCGGCGTACATCACGTGGACAAAATCCGGTACAATATAATTTAGAAGTCGCTGGTAATGGGTGATCAAGAGGACCCCCAATTTCGGTCCACGCAGCTTATTAACTCCGTTGGCAACGATTTTGAGAGCATCGATATCTAACCCGCTGTCGGTTTCGTCCAGAACCGCAAAGTCCGGTTCGAGAATTGCCAGTTGCAGGATTTCGTTTCTTTTCTTTTCGCCGCCGGAAAATCCTTCGTTCACGGCGCGGGCAGTAAACTCCCGCCTCATTTCCAGAAGATCCATTTTTTCGTAGAGGCGGTGATAAAAGTCGGTGGCATCCAATTCTTCGCCTTCCGGGAGACGCGCTTGTAACGCTGCTCGCAAAAAGTTGGCATTGCTGACACCCGGGATTTCGACCGGATACTGAAACGCCATGAACAGACCTTTACGAGCGCGTTCGTCCGGCTCCATCTCCAGGACACTTTCTCCATCCAAAAGGATGTCCCCTGCTGTCACCTCATAGTCAGGGTGCCCGGCCATGACTTTGGCCAGAGTGCTTTTCCCAGAACCATTTGGACCCATTACCGCATGCACTTCGCCCTGGCTAAACTCGATGTCCAGCCCACGGATGATTTCCTGGCCGTTGATTGATGCATGCAGGTTTTGAACGGAGATCGAACTCATAAATTTTTCGAGGTACAAGCGGGGCATTTACCCCGGAAAGTGACTTCAGCTTGTTTAATCAGATACCCAGCGGGCAGATTCCAAGGTGCTTGCAACGGAATTTCAATATCGTGCACGGAGCCGCATTCCTCACAGAAGAAATGGCTATGATCAAGCAGGTTAGCGCAGTAGCGCGTCGGCGCGCGATCGAGGTTAACTTGTTTAACCAAGCCGTTCTCCACCAACGCTTCCAAACAATTGTAAACCGTGGCTAAAGAAATGGTTGGCATATGCTTTTTCGATCGCATAAATACCTCAACCGCAGTGGGATGATCCCGTTTCTGGAGAAGAAC